>JAITMT010000045.1 GCA_031277235.1 Tannerella sp. | reverse complement strand
TGCCTGCGTTCGAATTATCCAGTAATACATACTGTCGGGCAGTGTTTCGGTTAGCGTGATAAACATTCTGCCGCCGCGCACTTCGCTTTGCGGTTGTCCTTTGTGGTCAACGGATTGAGCAAAATCAATGCTGAATTGACAGATTTCATACTCCCTGCCGTCCACTATCAACCAACCGCTCACATCGGTATCCACTTGCGGAAAAAACGAGCCTACCTTGCCGGCTACTTTACTCACAACTCTGTTTGCCGCATTATTCACAACTCTGTTTGCTATTCTGTTCATACTCTTGCTGTTTTTTTGAATTAAAACCCTGTCCATTTGTTTGTTAGAAAATGCACACCTACCTGCAACGAAAAGGCTTGCAAAACAATCTTTGTACTGAAAAGACCTTTCCCCTTTTGGGAATAATCTATTTTCAATTTCACCAAAGCGGCTTTCTCAAAACCGATTTTTTCTAACGGTTGCTCGTTTTGGTCGCAAATCACAATCACGCCATCGTGATATTTTCGATGATTTAATGCCCATTCCAGTATCTCCTGTGGCGGAAGTCCCGGATAGGTAATGTGGATAGCTCCGCCAAGAGTATCCGACTGCGGTTGCCCTTTATGGTCGTAACCCTGTGAAAAACTATACTCACAACTTTCGAGTTCGTAACTCTCTCGGTACAACCCCTGCAAACTCCCGTCAGTAAGCTGCCCGATTCTCAAAAATGTTTTATGTCCAAACATAATTTCAGTTATTTATTCCATTCAAATTTCAAGAAAAAGAGCGCGAACTTCACAAGTCCGCAAAATCCGCGCTCTTACACACAGTTTCTACTGCTGCTCCACATCCGTACCCCATTCGGTTCCGTCATCACCTTTTGTGCCGTCAAGTTTGATAACAAAACTTTTGGCGGGGAAAAACGGTGTGATGTGAATATCGAGGAAAATACGGTCTTTTTGCTTAGGGTCGCGCTCAAAACGCACAATCTTGAACTTTTCTATCAAACGGTCGGGACCCTGCACGCTGTCAAGAAATTTGATGATTTGTCCTCTGAGGTCGCGCTCGGTTTTGCTGCTCCAATTCTCGAAAGCACGACGATTGAGGAAGTCGAACAACACCTTCATAATGTAGTCAAACACACGCACTACGGAGTAGGTTTGCAGTCCGAGATTGTCGCCGTTGAAGAGCGTTTTGCCCGAAAATGCCATCACTTTTCCGTACTCGTTTACCATCGGTATCAGTCCCATTTTTTCCAACTGCGATATTTCGCTCTTTTTCAACGGGAAGGCTACGCTGTCCACTTCGTTGATACCGCCGTGCTTCTTGCCTGCGGTGATTTGAGACATCAGCGTGGTGTAAACTTTTCCGGCTAATGCTGCGCCGGGCGATACGTGCAGGTCTTGCGTCTCGCCGATTTCGCCATATCTGCCGCGACCAATCAGCCAGTTGCAAGCCATACAGGTGTTTGCCTTGAAAGCGTCTCCGCCGGCAAGACCGGAAGAGTAGAACATCTCTACCACATCATCGGGATTTTCCAAGTCCATAAAGTCGGTAAAAAGCATCGCCTTGTTGTCGTAGGCAATTTTCGACCATTTGTCTGTTACTTTCGCTCCGCCCAAGTAGCCGGGAAGCACCAGCAGCGAGTAGTTCATCCGCAAGTCGAGCTTGTCGTAATTTTGCTTTAACTCGCTTGCAACGCGGTCGATAAATCGGGAATTGTCCAAATCGGTAATCTGGTCTTTTGAGGCGTTCATAATGGATATGTTGCTCAACTTGTCCGACTCCGTATTTTTGTAGAACAGCATCACGTTGCGATACGATTGTTCCAAGTTGCGAACGGTTTTCACCCCTTGCAATTGATTTTTTTCCAAAAGCTGCATAACGCTTGTGGCTTTTTCTTCCGCTTTTTCCAGCATTTCGGAAACAGAATCGGCAGAGTTCAACAACTCTATCCACAAATTAATGTTGTTTTCCAGCTTCTTTCTTTGTGCTTTCCTGTCATCGTCATTTAAGAACGCTTTTTTACGTGCGGCTCTTTCGGGATTCATTGCCGCGACTCCTTCTACTGCCGATTCGAGAAAATTAAACCCTCCGAAACGACCTAAATTGCTGATAGCATCCTGTATTCGCTTACCAACCGCAGACTGACCGCCTTTTGCTGTTTTCACCTCCGGTGCAACTGCTACATCTAATTCTTTTGCCATAGTCTTATTTCATTTTAATTGTTACTGCGGTCTTGTCCCGCTTCTTTTAATTCTTCCAAAATACCTTGCAGTGAGTCGAGAAATGCTTGCCTCGATTCGGGATTTTCCAACGCGCGTTGAAGTACTTTGTTGGAGCGTAGCTGTTTTTTCACGCCTTCCCAGAAGTCGTTTTCATCGTTTACGCTGCCCAGAAAGGGACTTTGCGCCGTCATATTCTTAACCGAAAAGTCGCCCACGCTATTGAAGTGAAACGTCTCTTTTACCGGTTGTCCTTCGGCGTTCTCAAATTCAACGCCGATGTGAGGCTTGTAGTGCTTAAACACTTGCTCGATATCCGTCAGTCCTTCAACCACTTCCGGGTTGATAGGCTCTTCGGCGGTCAGCAATTCAACCATCAACGTTCTGTTTTCAGGTATTGCCGCGATAGCTTCCGAAGCGTCTATTTTTACTTCGTTGCCGCCGATTCCGTATTCCATTATTGCCATACTTATTACTTATTTTTTGTTTTTTGATAAATTAATATTTCCTTGATTTTAACCCTGTTTATTAGATAGTTATGATGCTAATATTGGGTTGAGTAACGTTTTTTTGTTCGATTGGACTCTTCGGTCGAATCTTGATGTTAAATGCTCCTTTTGTTTATTTCAAATTTTTGACTACCTTTGCACTCCATTTTCGTAAAGACAAGGCATAACAAAAGCGTTTGATGTTTTCAAACACCAAAATTTACCCTGTTTTTGGAAATGGGTTTTCAAGGAAACAGAGCGGGAGGGATTCTCAATCCTTATGCTTGTGGCTGATAAATCCACTCCGCGCCTGTTTTCGCTTTACCTGTCGGTTGGCCAGTTTTGCTCTATTGAAGCAGCTCCCATTTTCAGAACTTGTGCCGAAACAGTGAAAGTCAGCAGCATAGGCTGTTTTCCGATTACATCAATCTCCTCTTTGAAGTCAATAATATAACCGTTCTCCCAAATTAGCTCTTTCATTTTAGCAGCTTCGTTTCCTTTGTTGAAAACAATATTGCCGGAGCAGGGTTTGTACTGATTAACCATCGCTTCAATAATTGAAGTATCCTCGGTTGATTCGATAGTTACGGTAACTTTGCCACCGTAAATATCGGAAGACGGACGACCTTTTGCATCAACGTCTCTTCTGAGTCCAACGTCCCATTTCTGTACATCAAACTCTTTCCCATTAAATGATAATGTTGCAGTAAATGCCATAATACTATAAAATAAATTAAATAAGTTAATATTTGCCGACATTTGAAACGCCGACTTAAATTTATGCTGTTGCCCGCGCTGCTATGCAACGTAAGCAGAAAAGCCTGTTTACGATAAAATTTCACAAATTATAAAAGCAGTACTCGAAAACTACGATATGCACTTTAATTGTCCGTTAATTGTTCGCTTAATAATTCACAAAGATAAATCATTCTTACAAATTTGTACAGCATTTATAGTAGAAATAACCGTTAAATAAACGTAAAAGATTTTTTCGATTTTTTATTTTCTGATTTTCAGCTCATTAGAAAGTCAAGGAAATAACATCAAAAACAAGTGGAGGATACATTTTGTCAAAAATATACTTTTATTACACTGTTGTCCGATTAAAAAAGCGGGTTAAAAAATAGTCCGCCAGAAGTTGTAACTTTGCAGTTGCAAAGGACAAAGGGGATAATTTTTTTGGTACTTCCGTTTTTCATTTGGATAAATTGCTAAAAATCAGTATCTTTATAGGATATTTCAACATCTATTCAGATACGACTTTCAACACTAACTTATCCTATTCTGCTCTTTGTGCGCGTTGTTTTTTATCGTTAAATCCACTTAACAAGTGACGTAAAGTATTCTTTGGGATTAATCCAAACACAATCAAAAATACTTGTGCTGAGCGTAATCATTTTTCTTTTTATTTTGATT
>JAITMT010000417.1 GCA_031277235.1 Tannerella sp. | reverse complement strand
TCAGCGACACGTAAAAATCGCGCAGGGTTCGCGGCTTGTCTTTCTTCTCCATTATTTCGGACGCAAATATCTGTTTATCTACGGGTTGCATTTTATCCCAGACTTTTAGGGTCAGGTTTTTCCAAACCGCGTCCGCCTCTTTTCCGTCCGGAATTTTCAGGGATTGAATGACGCTGTCAATATCCGTTTCCGTTTGATCTGCAGCAATCTGCAATTTTGTATCCCACATCCTGACGTTTCCGGCAAGGACGTTCATTTCATTGCCGATTTTGTTTTCCGTCACTTTGGAATATATTTGCGTCGTTTTGATATCGCTGTGTCCCAGCATCTTGCTGACGCTTTCAATGGAAACGCCCTGCGTCAGCGCAAGCGTTGCAAAAGTGTGTCTTGCCAGGTGCGAAGACATTCGCTTGGCAATTCCACACTCCCTGCCCACTGCCTTGAGCTGCACGTTGTAACTCGAGTTGTCACTGACGGGAAAGACAAGATTGCCGGCGGCTTTTCCCCTGTATTTTTCCATAATCATCCTGGGGATGTTCAGCAACGGGATTCGATACTCGATGCCGGTTTTGCAGCGATTCCCCCCTATCCACAGTTTACCGTCAAAGGAAGACCGGATATTGTCGCGGGTCAGTGTCTTTAAATCCCTGTAGGACAGTCCCGTAAAACAGCAGAAAATGAACAGGTCGCGGGTTCTTTCCAGATGTTTTTCCCCGAATTGAAAATCAATCAGCGAGTCAATTTCCTGCCGTGTCAGGAATCTCCTGGGATTTTCCTGCCACCGGAACCTGTGCTCCCTGAACGGATTTTTGGCAATCCACTCCCGGTTAATCCCCAGTTCGATGACATGCCGCAGTTTTTTGAGCGTGGCAACTACCGTATTGGGAGCATAATTGCACCGTGTAAACAGCCATGCTTCAAAGTCGCCGATAAACTGCGGACTGACTTCCCGGACGGGAATATCGTGTATATTATATTTGTACTCAAGAAATTCGGCAATCATCCGGCGGATGAGGAGGTATCTGTCGAAAGTTGCCCGGCCGATGTTGATGCCGACCGTTTCACTGCGTTCCCTGTTGTGGCAGTCGAACAGTTCCAGCAGGGTCTGCGATTTCTGTTCGACGCCCAGGAACACGTTTTTGATTTTCCCGGCGGTAACGTAGTTGTCCCGCTCCTGCAATTCGCGGTAAATTCTGAAAATCGCCGCTTTCGTGCTGTCAACGAGAGCGTTGATTCTGACGGCTTCCACCGTTCTGCCGGTGGCCTTGCCGGTTTTCACGTCCCAGAGTTTGGGATTCACGTCGCATTTCATGCCGAAACGCGCTTCCAGACCGTCAACGGTAATCCGGCAATAGAGCGGAACAGTTCCGTTGGTTTTTTGTTTGTCCCTTTTGAGGAAAAAGAGGACTTTGAATGTACTTTTTTTCATAAATAACCCATTTTATATTTGTTGCAAAATTACTGCTAAAATTTCAAAATGAGTTTCATGCAACATGGACAAATTCAGACGGTTACCGGATAATTTTAGACATTTTCCACCCTTTTCTGTCCTGTTTTTTCAGGGGGTACGGATTGGGGCGCAAACCCTGTCCAAAAATGCCCTTTTCATGTCTTTCCCCAAAGACCGGAACGGAAGAAATATTTGTTTACCGTGCTGTTACTGAAAGTTTTGTCCATCCGTTGTCCCGTTCTGTCTGCATCGCTGCATTTTAAGTATTTGTCCCAACGGGAATGTATGTTTATAGAAAATGTCATATTTTAATTCCATACGACTCTTTCGGAGTCATATATTAATCCGAATTGTGTTTTCTATAAACATTTGAATCCTTTGGATTCATTATATTGCATTATTTTAGGTGTTTATACGGAGATTCATTAAAAATTTCAACGTTCGTATACATTTGAGGAACCTGATATCGAGAGGCTTAAAATATTAGGATGACCTTTGTAATAAATATCGGACGAGCCGGAGGCATGAACGCTCAATTTGTCCGTGCAAGTAATTTGTATGTCGGAAGAGCCTGATGCAGAACATTCTGCATGTCTCGCCGTAAAATCATATCCCTTGAAATCGCTGCTGCCCGACACTGAAATTTTGGCAACGTCCGCAAACCCGTTGCCCACGATGCAGTCCGAACTCGACTCGCAGAGAATATCCACGTTTTTAGTCTCCATATTTCCCTTATAATCAGAACTTCCCTTACAACTCAAATTCAATTTTTCGGCTTTGATGTTGCCTTTGAAATCGGAACTGGAACTTATTTTCAAATCGCCGTTTACCGCCACAATATCGCCACTGAAATTGGAACTTCCACTGCAGGT
The DNA here is from genome assembly GCA_031277235.1 of Tannerella sp. Lineage (GTDB taxonomy): Bacteria > Bacteroidota > Bacteroidia > Bacteroidales > Tannerellaceae > Tannerella. The sequence continues at coordinate 1,861 of JAITMT010000417.1, read as the reverse complement.
TACCGCGAAATCATCTGCCGTCAATACGTTTTCCACCTGACAGCCGGAACTTGCAGAGCAATGAATATCAACGTTTTTCGCTTCCATGATTCCCTTATAACCGGAACTTCCGCTAACGTCCAATTTCAATCCGTCGGCTTTTACGCTGCCTCTAAAATCGGAACTGCCGCTCATATCCAAATCGCAGTTTACCGCCGCAATATCGCCCCTGAAACCGGAACTTCCCTTGCAGCTTAATATAAAACCATCTGCTGTCAGCACGCTTTCCGAAGTTACGTCCGACGAGCCTGAAGCCGCTATCCGTCTGATTTTTCCGTTGTTCGGCACAATCACTTTCAGCGCGTTTTTGGTCGAGTAACTCAGCCCCTCCTGCATCTGCACTTTGAGGATGCCGTTTTCTACCTTAACTTCCACATAATCAATCAGATTTTCGTCTCCCGAAACCTTAACCGGAATGTCCGCCGCCGAACTGATAAACACATCAATCGAATTGCGCGATTCTATTTCGGTAAAATCCAATTTTCCGATTTCCTTTTCCTGCACATTGCCGTTGCCGACAATCCTTTTTCCCGAACCGAAAAATGTCGATCCGTTGTTCCCTACCGTTACGTTGAGGCAACTTGTCAATGTCGCCGCCAAACCGCAGACCATCAATAATGTAACTACTTTTTTCATACTTTATAAATTTTTAACTGTTCTAACCATTAGACGCAAAAAGAGAAAAAATGTTACAGTTTTTTTCCAACTACACTCTAAACGCTAACAACTAAACACTTACAACACCGTAACCCATCCGAAAGGATCCGGTTCGTCGCCGTACTGGATGGCGCGCAGTTTGTTGTATAGTTTTTCGCACACGGGACCGACGTTTCCGTCTTTGGCAATCACGTATTGCTTGTTTTCGTCGAGGTCGTCAATTTGCAAAATCGGCGAAATCACAGCCGCCGTGCCGCATTCGGCAGCCTCGTCAAAAGTCGCTATTTCTTCAAAAAGCACGGGACGGCGCTCTATCGTAAGACCCATACTTTCAGCCAATTGAATTAAACTTTTATTCGTAATGGACGGCAAAATCGAGTCCGAAGCCGGCGTGATGTATTTGTTTCCCTTGATAGCGAAGAAGTTGGCAGGTCCGCACTCGTCGAGGTATTTCTTTTCCTTCGGATCGAGGTACAACACAGCCGCATATCCCTGTTCCACAGCCTTTTGACCTGCGTAGATGCTGGCAGCATAGTTGCCGCCGACCTTCACGTTGCCGGTTCCCAAAGGCGCCGCACGGTCATAACCGCGCATGACGCACACTTTGCACGGTTTGAAACCGGTTTTGAAATACGGTCCCACAGGCGTTACAAACACCATAAACAAATATTCGTTAGCCGGTTTTACGCCTACCTGAGCGCCCGTTCCTATCAATAACGGTCTGATATACAGCGTAGAGCCGCTTTCGTAAGGTGGAATGAACCGTTCATTCAGTTTGACTGCTTTGCGGACGGCTTCCTCAAATTTGTCAACCGGAAACTCTGCCATCAATATTTTCCGGCTTGACAGTTGCATTCGTTTGGCATTTTCGTCCACCCTGAAAATCCGTACTTTACCGTCTTTTCCGCGATACGCTTTCAGCCCTTCAAACGCTTCCTGCCCGTAGTGCAGGCAAGTTGCAGCCATGTGGAGATTAATCGTTTCCGAAGAAGAAACCTCCAATTCGCCCCATTTTCCGTCTCTGTAGTAACATCTTACATTATAATCGGTTTTCATGTAACCGAAAGGCAATTCCGACCAGTTTATATTTTCCATATACTTATAAATTATTGACATTCGAGACCACAAATATACTGACTTTTTTATTATTTTCGTACCTTTGCCG
>JAITMT010000389.1 GCA_031277235.1 Tannerella sp. | reverse complement strand
ATAAAAACAAACAACAACTAAAAGGGACAAGTACTATGAATATCTCTCACATTGAGCACATTGGGATTGCCGTAAAAAGTATTGACGAGCGCCTGCCCTATTACGAAAACGTTTTAGGTTTGAAATGTTACAGCATCGAAGAAGTTGCAGATCAAAAGGTAAAGACCGCTTTTTTCAAAGTGGGACAGACAAAAATCGAGTTGTTGGAACCGACAAGCGAAGACAGCCCGGTTGCAAAATTTCTCGAAAAGCGCGGTGAAGGCGTCCACCACATCGCCTACGCCGTTCCCGACGTACAGGAAGCGCTGGACGAAGTTGCCGAAAAAGGCGTACAACTGATTGACAAAGCGCCCCGCAAGGGAGCCGAAGGATTGCAAATCGCCTTCATGCACCCGAAATCAACAGGCAGCGTACTCACCGAGTTTTGTATGAAATAAGCGTGCGTTCGGTTCAAACCCCTGAACTTCAAACTTCAAACCTTGAACTTTGAACCTTGAATTTTGAACCCCGAACTTCGAACTTCAAATAAATATTAATCAATTAAATAGATAAAAATGGGACATCAACTTGAAAAAGTAAAAGAACTCATTGCGTTGCGTGAAAAGGCGCGTCTCGGCGGCGGCGCAGCGGCGATAGAGAAACAGCATGAAAGAGGTAAATACACTGCCCGTGAACGTATTGCGATGCTGCTGGACGAAGGCAGTTTTGAAGAAATGGACATGTTCGTCGAGCATCGCTGCACCAACTTCGGTCAGGAAAAGAAAAAGTTTCTGGGCGACGGCGTCGTAACGGGCTGCGGAACGATTGAAGGCAGGCTGGTGTATGTTTTCGCACAGGATTTTACGGTTTTCGGCGGCTCGCTTTCGGAAACCATGTCGCAGAAAATATGCAAGGTCATGGATTTGGCAATGCGTATGGGAGCGCCCTGCATAGGCATCAACGACTCCGGCGGTGCGCGAATTCAGGAAGGCATCAATGCGCTGGCGGGATATTCCGAAATTTTCCAGCGCAATATTCTCGCATCGGGCGTTATTCCGCAGATTTCGGGCATTTTCGGACCTTGCGCAGGCGGCGCCGTCTATTCGCCCGCTCTCACCGACTTTACGCTGATGACCGAAGGAACGTCCTACATGTTCCTGACAGGTCCTAAAGTAGTTAAAACCGTTACAGGCGAAGACGTTACGCAGGAAGATCTCGGCGGCGCCAGCGTACACTCGACAAAATCTGGCGTTACGCACCTGACCGCAAAAACCGAAGAAGAAGGGATTGCCAAAATCCGTACCCTGCTGAGTTACATTCCGCAAAACAACCTCGAAGAACCGCCTTACAAGGCAACCGGAGACCCGATAGACCGTCTGGACGACGCGCTGAACGACATTATCCCCGACAGCGCCAACCAGTCGTATGACATGTACGACGTTATCAACATGATCGTGGACGACGGCGATTTTTTTGAAATTCAACCCGATTATTCCAAAAATATCATCATCGGATTTGCCCGTTTCAACGGTCAGTCTGTGGGAGTTGTGGCAAATCAGCCCAAATATCTGGCAGGCGTTCTGGACAGTAATGCCTCCCGCAAGGGCGCGCGTTTCGTCCGTTTCTGCGACGCATTCAACATTCCGCTCGTTACGCTCGTTGATGTGCCGGGATTCCTTCCGGGAACGGGTCAGGAATACAACGGCGTGATTTTGCACGGCGCAAAACTGCTCTACGCCTACGGCGAAGCCACCGTCCCGAAAGTTACGGTAACATTGCGCAAATCTTATGGTGGATCTCATATCGTAATGAGTTGCAAGCAGTTGCGCGGCGACATTAACTACGCCTGGCCAACGGCGGAAATAGCCGTGATGGGTGGTGCGGGCGCAGCCGAAGTGCTTTACGCCAAGGAACTCAAGGAAGCCGCCGACCCGCAAGCCGTCATGGACGAAAAGGTGGCAGAATACAACAAACTGTTCGCAAACCCCTACAGCGCAGCGAAATACGGATACATTGACGACGTCATCGAACCGCGCAACACACGTTTTCGCGTCATTCGCGCCCTGCAGCAACTGCGCACCAAAAGACAGACCAATCCGGCGAAAAAGCACGGAAATATTCCTTTATAATCCAACGAGTTATGATGAAGAAAAGAATATTTGGTTTATGGATAATGCTCATTGGCAGCCTCTTACTGAGCACGGCAAATTTGTCGGCACAGGACAGGCTGACCTTTGGCGGACCCTGGGGACCCGGTAAAGTAACAGCCTGGGTATTTGTGGCAGTGATCGCATTCGTGATGCTTTTGATTATTTTTAAGGTAGTTACCTCCTCGTTTAAGTCCCAAAAATCCGAAACGGTTGCAGAAAAATCGCCGGAAGCAACGCCGGTTGTTGCGCAAACATCCGCTCCCGCCGCATCCCAAGGAACAACGGACGAAGTATTTGCAGCCATTGCCATGGCGCTGTACGAATCGGAAGAAGAGGTGCACGATTTGGAAAGTAATATATTGACTTTCAATAATTTGGAAAGTCCTTCTCCCTGGAGTTCAAAAGTTCTCGAAATGCGGGAAGTTCCTGTCAGGAGATAATAAATTTAGTATAAACGATTAATAATTAAATAAATGAAAGAATTTAAATATACCATCAACGGAAACGTTTATAATGTTATCATAAACGGCATTGAAGATTCCGTAGCAGATGTGGAAGTGAACGGAACTTCCTACAAAGTTGAAATGGAAAAAGTCGAACGGAAAGCCGCTCCGGCGAAACGTCCGGCAGCCACAACCGCTACACCGTCGGCTGTAAGCGCAGCCGCCGCTGCAACAACTCCACCACCTGCAGCCACGGGCGGCGCTTCTATCAAGGCTCCGCTACCGGGTATTATTCTCAGCATTGACTGCAAAGCGGGCGACGTCGTGAAAAAAGGTCAGAAACTGCTCGTTCTCGAAGCCATGAAGATGGAAAATGTCATCTCGTCCGACCGCGACGGCGAAATCGCAGACGTCAAAGTCAGTAAAGGCGACTCCGTCCTCGAAGGCGTTGAGATTGTGGTTTTCAAATAGTTTCACGGACAGTATCCGATAAAAATCCCGCTTTTTTAGAGGCGGGTTTTTTTATGTAAATTAGAACATTTGATTCACTTCCTTTTCAGGGAATTAAAAATGGGATACATTAAGATGGATGAAAATTTTGAATTTTTTAACAAAAAAAGAATGAATTTTTTTGTTCGTTCTTTTTTTGTTATCTTTGCACACTTTTAAGAATGAGCAGACAGGTTTGATGAATCAAGTAAAACAGTTGGTTGATACAATCGTAAAAGGATTGCAGGAGAAAAAGGGACATCGGATTGCTACCGTTGACATAAGCGGGATTGCAGGTGCGATATGCCGGTATATGGTTATCTGTGAGGGAAATAATCCGAATCAGGTATCGGCGTTGTGCGACTCGGTGTGGGATACGGTTTACAAAGATTTGTCCGAAAAACCGCTCCTGGTCGA
>JAITMT010000355.1 GCA_031277235.1 Tannerella sp. | reverse complement strand
CCGCTTGCCGCCAACGCGGAAAATCTCTACCTCGCCGCCGAGACTGCGACCGACACTTATTCCAATATCCGTTACACCTCCGATCACCCTGCCGTACTCGGCGCACTGGGAATTCTGCCCGAAAGCAGGTTGGTTGATAAAAGATTGATGCTAAACACATTGAATTGGGTATTGCAGAATTGGAACTGGGATCATACCTGGGGTTGGGATTATCCGATGACAGCCATGTGTGCCGCACGTCTGGGCGAACCGGAAAAGGCGCTCGACGCGCTTCTGATGGATAAGCGCACAAACACTTACCTTGTGAATGGGCATAACTATCAGGATAACAGGCTGCGGATTTACCTGCCCGGCAACGGCGGCTTGCTCACGACCGTCGCCATGATGTGTGCCGGCTGGGACGGCTGCCGCACAAAAAATCCCGGTTTCCCCCAAAACGGTCGGTGGAACGTCCGCTGGGAAGGACTGAAGCCGATGATTTGAAATGGAGAGGAGGCAAAACGGAAAAATGTAACAATTAAACGAATCGAACCTCGCTTAAATTACGGGCAAACCGGCGTACCGAATCGTCTATGCGTTGAATTGTATGCTTTGCGTTTAAAATTACTTTCGAGACAGCCACGGGTTCCGCAAAAAAAAGAGAGCATTTGCCAAAGCAAACCCTCTCCATTTCATTTTACATTCAAAAGTAGAAAACGCTTATTTTACAACTTTTGCCAATCCTGCACCCGCTTTGAATTTCACAACCTTGCGAGCCGGAATGTTAATCGGTTTCTTCGTCTTGGGATTAATACCCTTGCGGGCAGCTCTTTTTACAACAGAAAAAGAACCAAATCCTAAAATGGATACTTTTTCTCCTTTTTTAACTGCGCCTTCAATGGTTTTGATGACTGAGTCAAGCGACTTTTTGGCATCAACTTTCGTGATTTTGGCGTTTTTCGCTACTGCTGCGATAAATTCTGTTTTGTTCATAGTGAATAAAATTTAGAAATAATAACTTAATAAATATGTTAATACATTATATATATCCCATTTTTCGGGTGCAAATATAGTACATTTTTTTAACTTGCAACACTTTTTCCTATTTTTTTTGCTTTTTTTTCTCTTTTTAATGAAAATTAGGTTAAAAATTTGTTTTTTTTCGTACTTTTGCACCCAAATTGCAAACGAAAACGGTAATGGAACAGAGAGGTTTTAATTCATACGGCAACATACCGCCGGTAACAAAAAATTTGCTTATCATCAACACAATTCTTTGGCTGGCAACCTGGCTGATGCAGGACAGAGTTGATTTGGTCAACCTGTTGGGGCTGCATTTTCCCGGCGCAAAAGATTTTTACATATTTCAGTTTTTCACGTACATGTTCATGCACGGAGGCTTTACGCACCTGTTTTTCAATATGTTCGCCGTTTACATGTTTGGACGGATAATCGAATCAACCTGGGGTTCCAGGCGATTTCTGTTTTACTATATCGTTACGGGGCTTGGGGCGGCTGTGATTCAGGAATTGGTTTGGCTGTACACCGTGCACAACGTCGCCGCCGCTAACGGTTTAAGCATTGCACAACAAATCGCCGGCGACCCTTCGTCCAATTTTCTGATTACCATCGGCGCTTCGGGCTCAGTTTTCGGAATCTTATTGGCTTTTGCGATGTATTTTCCTAATATTCAAATGTTTATTATTCCATTTCCCTTTCCGATAAAAGCCAAATATTTGGTCATCGGATACGGCGCGATTGAACTGTTTACGGGAATCGCCAATTTCAGCGGCGACAACATTGCGCATTTCGCCCACCTGGGAGGTATGCTATTCGGCTTGATATTAATACTTTACTGGAAGAAAAAAGACAAGGCACATGGCAGACATTTTTACTAACGCCAGGCAGCGTTTCCAAACGGGTTCCATCCTGACAAAATTCATTTTTATCAATGTGGGAATTTTTGTCCTGATAAGGATTATCATGGTGATAATGAAACTGTTCCTGCGAGATGCAGGCGCACATTTCTATCTGGAAATGCCTTCTTCGCCCATACTTCTGTTGCATCGCCCGTGGACGTTGATTACCTACATGTTCGTACATTTCGATTTTTTGCATATCCTGTTCAATATGTTGTGGTTATACACTTTTGGAAGAATATTCCTGATGTTCTTTACCGGGCGGCAATTGGGCGGACTGTACATCCTCGGCGGTATCGCCGGAGGCGTGTTTTTCCTGCTGGCTTACAACATTTTCCCCTATTTCAGAACCGTTTCGGATAGCAGTTATTTAGTTGGCGCTTCGGCGTCGGTGATGGCGATTGTGTTTGCCGTTTCGTTTTACCAAAAAAATTACGAACTGAATCTGCTTTTTCTGGGCAGGTTGAAACTGATATATTTAGCCATAGGAGCCTTACTGATAGACATTTTCGCCATGGCGTCCGAAAATGCGGGCGGACATATCGCCCATATCGGCGGCGCGCTGTTCGGCATTCTGTTTGCGACGTCCTATCAGAAGGGAAAAGACATTACCGGCTTCATCAATAGACTGATAGACAGATTTGTAAATCTGTTCAAGAAAGAGCGGGAACCGAAATTCAAGGTTTACGAAAACAAGAATTACAAGGCTGATACCGCGTATCGCCGCCCCGAAACCGACGATGAATATCTCCGCCGGAAACATGCTGAAGAACAGGAGATTGACAAAATCTTGGACAAACTGAAACGTTCCGGCTACGAAAGTCTGTCGTCGGAAGAAAAAAAGACACTTTTCAATGCGAGCAAAAAATAGAAAAATCACGAAATGGCTCAGTCCGTTCCGGTTGCTGTTTCATTCATTCTTTGTTTCGCTGAACATGATTTTGGCGATTCTGTTCATCGTTTCTGCCTTTTCCGACCGTATTTCGCCGGTCAAAAGCGTTTTTTTCGCCTATCTCGGTCTTGTTTTTCCGCTGCTTTTCTGGATAAACGTTATCTTCCTGATTTACTGGATTATAACACGAAAATGGCTTTACGTCGTCATCCTTGCGGTCGTGTTTCTGTTTTGCCGGATTCCGATAGCCAACTACTATCCGATCCATCCCGAAACGAAAAACCTGCCGGAAGAAAACATGATTAAAGTGCTGTCATACAACGTGATGAGTTTCGCCTACAAGGATCATACGGAAGAATCGCCCAACAAAATTATCGAATACATCGCCCAATCCGGCGCAGATATTGTCTGTCTGCAGGAATATATGGTCAGCACGCGCGATAACCTGATGAGTTCCAGGGATGTAGCCAATGCGCTCAACATGTATCCCTACATCGTGGAAATCAGTTTTTCGCCGGAAACGAACACGCGCTACAAATACGGGCTGGCGGTTTTGTCCAAATATCCGATTTCCAAGTCGAAACGCATCAAAATCAATTCTACGTACAACGGCGCCGCTATCCATGAAATCAATGTGAAAGGGCGGAAAATCCTGCTTGTGAACAATCATCTCGAATCGTTCAAACTCACTGCCGAAGACCGCTCCAAGTATTCCGACGCGATTACGAACATGAGCATCGAAACATTGGACGGGCTGCGGGGCACGATTCAGCAAAAATTGGGACACGCATTCAAAGTACGCGCGCAACAGGCACAGCAAATCGCCACGGAGATAAACCAACAAAAGCATTCTTACACGCTGGTGTGCGGAGATTTCAACGATACGCCCGTTTCCTACTGCCATCGCACCATGCAGGGCAATCTCTCGGACGCATACGCCGATACCGGTTTCGGACCGGGCATTTCCTACAATCAAAACTTTTTTTTCTTCAGGATTGACAATATTTTTCACTCTCCCAACCTCGAAGCCTACAACTGCCGGGTTGATAGAAGCGTCAAAATATCAGACCATTATCCTATTTATTGTTATTTCAGGGTTTTGT
>JAITMT010000311.1 GCA_031277235.1 Tannerella sp. | reverse complement strand
GCGTTACAAGCCCGATCAATACAGCGTTTTCAGACTTCGCTTCCGATATGATAAATTCTTTCATTCAGCCCCTTAATTTCTGCAAAAATAAGCAATAAAATCAAAAGCGCAATATTCGGAGGCGAATACGGTTCCGCAAATACATTTTATTTTGGTTTTGAACGAAAAAAATATATCTTTGCAGTCTGAAAAAACAGACTCCGTTCATGTTGACAAAAGAAGAAGCATTTCAAAAAATAAAATCACTTGTCGAGCGTTTCGACGAGCAGAAGGAGTTTTACAAAGACAAAAACTACAACGAAACGCAAACCCGGCGCGATTTTATTGATCCGTTTTGGAAAGCGCTTGGCTGGGATGTTGACAACGAGAACGGATATGCCGAAAGTTACCGCGAAGTCATTCACGAAGACCGCGTAAAAGTAGGTGGAGCGACGAAAGCGCCCGATTACTCGTTTCGACTTCCGGGCGGGAAACGTTTATTTTTTCTCGAAGCCAAAAAACCGAGCATAGTCATCAAGGACGACATTGAACCTGCCTATCAAGTTCGCCGTTACGGCTGGAGCGCCAAAATGCCGATAAGCGTCATTTCCGATTTTGAGGAATTTGCCGTTTACGATTGCTCGCAAAAACCAAAACCTACCGACAAGGCAAGTACGGCACGGATTGAATATTTTACGTTTGACCGATATATCGAAAAATTCGATTTTATTTGGGGCACTTTCAGCAAGGAGCGCGTGCTAAAAGGCAGTTTCGACAAATATATTCAGAGCGACAAAAACAAAAAAGGAACGACAACGGTTGATAGCGATTTTCTGGCTTCGCTCGACAAGTGGCGCATGGAACTTGCCGGAAATATTGCGCTTCGCAACAGGGAAATGAATGAAGACAAACTTAACTTTCTGGTTCAAAACACATTAGACCGCATAATTTTCCTTCGTATTGCCGAAGACCGCAGCGCGGAACGGTACGGAGATTTGCAGGACGCCGTTAAAAGCGGCGATTATTACAAAAATCTGTTGCATCGTTTTCAAGTCGCCGACCGGAAATACAATTCCGGGCTTTTTGATTTTCAAAAGGACAAAATCAGCGCGGAAATTACCATTGACAACAAGGTTATCAAAAACATTATTACCGAACTGTATTATCCGGTTTGTCCCTATGAATTTTCGGTTTTGTCGGTCGAGATTCTGGGCAGCGCTTACGAACAGTTTTTGGGTAAACAGATTTTGCTCTCGAAAAGCGGACGCGCCACGATTGAAGAAAAACCGGAAGTTCGCAAGGCGGGCGGCATTTATTACACGCCGCAGTATATCGTTGATTATATTGTGGAAAACACTGTGGGTAAACTGATTGCAAACAAAACGCCGAACGGGGTAAGCCAAATTAAAATTTGCGATCCCGCCTGTGGGAGCGGCAGTTTTTTGATTGGCGCGTATCAATATTTGTTGAATTGGCATAAGGACTATTATTTGAATTACGAATTAAAAATTACGAATTACGAGAAAAAACGGGGTAAAAAAGATGCCGTTCTCACCCCGCAAGGCGAACTGACGACTGCCGAAAAGAAACGTATTTTACTGAATAATATTTACGGCGTGGATTTGGACAGTAATGCGGTGGAAGTAACCAAGTTAAGTCTGCTGTTGAAATGTATGGAAGGCGAAACGAAGGAAACCCTTGAAGCGCAGACAAAACTGTTTCACGACCGCATTTTGCCATCGTTAGACAACAACATCAAAAGCGGTAACAGCCTGATAGACCTTGATTATTACGAAAATCAAATAGATTTTGGCGAGGAACGGAAAGTGAAACCGTTCTCGTGGCAAAAAAATTTTCCCGAAGTGTTTGAAAGAAATGTACCGGTGGATGAGCGATTGCCGTTCAAAAAGCAATATCAGAGAGTTCGGAAACTGCAATATGACACGGAGGAATTGCTGGGCGAGTATGTTGTGAGGGAGCCGGAATCTGTTTATGCAAAACGCAATTCGGGCTTTGACTGCGTGATCGGGAATCCGCCGTATGTGAAAGTTTCCGACAAAAAGATTTTCGATTATTTCAGCCAAAAGTTTGTGCATCAGGATTATCAACAGGATTTGTATCTGTTGTTTTTGGAGCAGTATAAAAATTTGCTGGTTACGGGCGGTATGCTGGGCGTTATCATTCCCAACACGTGGCTGCAAAGCATAAAGTTCAGAAACATAAGAAAATACCTGATGACGGAATATTACTGGCACAAAATCATGCACATCAACGAGCACATTTTCAAAGCGGTAGTTGATACGCACGTGCTGGTGTTTGAAAAGAATAATTACATCAAAAACAGCGAAACCGAAATAGACATTTTTGAAAAGGGCGAAACGAAACATCATCAGTTTATTGACCAGAGTTTATTGCCCGATAACGGCGATGTAATCAACATTTTGGCAAGCGAAGACGAAAAGGCTTTGTTTGAAAAAATCAAGGGGAAATCACTTTTTATTTCCGAAGTCGGAAAAACCTATTCCGGCATTACTTTGTTTGAAAAAGGGAAAGGCGAACCTCCGCAAACAGATAAAACAATGAAAATAAAGCCTTATGTATCAGAAGAAAAGGTCAAACCCGTCGGCAGGAATTGGCTTCCGCTCATGCGTGGCAGTTTGATGAACAGATACGTTAATTTATGGAATAACAACTATTGGGTTGATTATGGCAAGTGGCTTGCTGCACCGCGCGACCCTAAAATTTTTGAAGCCGAAGAAAAAATTATAGTGCGTCAAACGGGAGACAGAATTATAGCGACAATAATTGGCGCCAACATTATCTGCCGGAAAAATTTACACATTCTTATTTCAGAAAGTATTCCACATAAATTTATAATGGGTATTTTAAATTCCAAACTTACCGATTTTTATTATTCTCAAATAAATCCAGAAAAGGGCGAAGCGCTTGCCGAAGTCAAGAAACAGCATGTTGAACAGTTGCCAATTCCCAAAAATGTGTCAAAAGAGCAGGAAACGGCAATCATCAAACACGTTGACCAACTTTTACAACTCAACAGGGAACTCCAGACGGCAGCCTTGCCCAACCAAATCGAACAGATGCAGGCAAGAATTTCGTATAGCGAGGACAAAATCAATGCGATTGTTTATGAACTCTACGGGCTGACGGAAGCGGAAATAAAACTTATCGAAAAGTTTCACTGATGATTTCATTGATGGTTCTTTCCCGCCATTTTGTCATCATCTTTTTTCGGCATCAATTTTGAGAAAGTGAGAATAAAAATTTGAAAAGAAAGGAGCATAATATATGAATTTAGACAACTTTACAATTAAATCGCAAGACGCCGTTCAGGAGGCAGTGAATATTGTTTCGGGCAAAAATCAGCAGGCGATTGAACCGGTGCATCTTTTAAAAGGCGTCATTTTGACAGATGAAGATATTTTTCAGTTTTTGACGCAAAAATTGGGTATCAATCTCCAGAATCTGATACAAAATATTGATAGAAAGATTGATGCGTTGCCGAGAGTTTCGGGAGGCGAGCCTTATCTCAGCCGCGAGACGAATGCCGTTTTGCAAAAGGCGGTGGATTACAGCAGCAAGATGGGCGACCAGTATGTTTCGCTGGAAAATATCATTTTGGCGCTTTTGACGGAGCGGAGCGAAGCCGCGCAAATGCTGAAAGATGCGGGTATGACTGAGAAAGACCTGCGCGCCGCCATTGAGGAGTTGCGCAAGGGAAACAAGGTTACGAGCCAGTCGGCGGAAGACACGTACGGATCGTTGAGCAAATATGCCATAAATCTCAATGAACGAGCGCGTTCCGGTAAACTTGATCCCGTGATTGGGCGGGACGAGGAAATTCGCCGCGTACTGCAAATTTTGAGCCGTCGAACGAAGAATAATCCTATTTTAATCGGCGAGCCGGGCGTAGGTAAAACGGCGATAGCCGAAGGGCTGGCGCACCGTATTATTCGCGGGGATGTACCTGAAAATCTGAAAAGTAAGCAGATTTTTTCATTGGATATGGGCGCGTTGATTGCCGGCGCCAAATATAAGGGCGAATTTGAGGAACGTTTGAAATCCGTTGTAAATGAGGTAATTAAATCAGATGGAAATATCATTCTCTTTATAGATGAGATACATACGCTGGTAGGAGCCGGGAAAAGCGAAGGCGCCATGGATGCGGCGAATATCCTGAAACCCGCTTTGGCGCGGGGCGAACTGCGTGCCATTGGCGCTACGACGCTGGACGAATACCAGAAATATTTTGAAAAGGACAAAGCGTTGGAGCGTCGTTTTCAGATGGTTATGATCAACGAGCCTGACGAAGCGGACACGATTTCGATTTTGCGCGGACTGAAGGAAAAATACGAAAATCACCATAAAATCCGTATCAAGGACGACGCCATTATTTCCGCCGTACAACTCTCAACCCGCTATATTACAGACCGTTTCCTGCCGGACAAGGCGATAGATTTGATGGACGAGGCGGCGGCGCGGTTGCGGATGCAGGTGGATTCCGTCCCCGAATCGCTGGATGAAGTTTCGCGCCGTATTGCACAGTTGGAGATTGAACGTGAGGCGATTAAACGTGAAAACGATACCGACAAACTCGAATTTCTGAACAGGGAAATCGCCAATTTGAAGGAAGAAGAAAGCAAACAGAAGGCTAAATGGCAGAGTGAAAAGGATTTAATCAACGAAATCCAGCAAAACAAGATTGAAATCGAAGATTTGAAGTTCGAGGCGAAAAAGGCTGAACGTGAGGGAGATTACGGCAAGGTAGCCGAAATCCGTTACGGCAAACTGAAGGAAAAAGAGGCGCGAATTGAAGAAATCCAGTCGAAATTGCGGGAAATGCAGGGCGGTAACGCCATGATTAAGGAAGAGGTTGATAGCGAAGATATTGCGGACGTTGTTTCCAAATGGACAGGTATTCCGGTCAGCAAAATGATGCAGAGCGAAAAGGAAAAACTGTTGCATCTCGAAGACGAATTACATAAGCGGGTAGTCGGTCAGGATGAGGCGATTACGGCAATAGCCGATGCCGTGCGCCGCAGTCGCGCAGGCTTGCAGGATCCGAAACGTCCGATTGGCTCGTTCATCTTTTTGGGTACGACGGGCGTTGGAAAAACGGAGCTGGCAAAGGCGCTTGCCGAATATCTGTTCGACGACGAAAATATGATGACGCGCATTGACATGAGCGAATATCAGGAGAAATTTGCGGCGAGCCGGCTGGTGGGCGCGCCTCCGGGATATGTCGGCTATGAAGAAGGCGGACAGTTGACCGAGGCAATCCGGCGCAAACCGTATTCGGTCGTGCTGTTTGACGAGATTGAAAAAGCGCATCCCGACGTATTCAATATTCTGCTGCAAGTCCTTGATGACGGGCGACTTACAGACAATAAAGGGCGCGTGGTAAATTTCAAAAATACGATTATCATCATGACGAGCAATATGGGTTCGTCGCTGATTCGCGAAAATTTTGAAAACCTCACGAAAGAGAATCATAATCAGGTTGTTGAAGAAACAAAAGCGGAAGTTTTGGAATTGTTGAAAAAGACCATCAGACCCGAATTTTTGAACCGTATTGATGAAATCATCATGTTTACGCCGCTGAATGAAAGCGAGATACGTCAGATTGTCGGTATGCAGTTGGTAAATACGCAACAAATGCTGGCGAAAAACGGAATTACGCTGACCTTCACCGAGAAGGCGCTTGATTATCTGGCAGATAAGGGATATGACCCGCAGTTTGGCGCACGCCCTGTGAAGCGTGTAATTCAAGACCTGGTACTCAATGAGTTATCCAAGAAAATTCTCGGTAGCGAAATTGACCATTCGCGCGCGGTTATTATTGATGTGGAGAATGAGGCGTTAGTCTTTAGGAATTAGTTATTAGTCATTGATTATTAATTTATTAACAACTGTAATATTCAAAAAAATGGCTGTCTTAAAAAGAGACGGTCATTTTTTTTTTCAAGAAATTTTTATAATAAACTGTTGTTTTTTGGAAATTAATTCATTCTGTACTACTTTTGCGGCGTAAAATGAATGTTTAACTTTTAAAAAGGCAGTTTTAGAAATTATATATTCACGGAAATTATTTGAATACCACTTACTTAAATTAAATTTATCGAATGGAAGCACATTCATCATCGAATCTACAAAAATGGGGAGCCTTGGCTCTCAGCGTATTACGAATGGCAATCGGTTGGCATTTCCTGTATGAAGGGATTGCAAAAATTGCAAGCGGCAGTTGGTCGGCAGAAGCGTATTTGGCGAATACGACGGGTTTCTTTTCGCCTTTTTATCACTGGATTGCCGATTCGTCGGCAATGGGCGTTGTGAACTGGCTGAATATCATTGGATTAATCCTTATCGGATTGGCTTTGTTTCTGGGTTTCTTTCCCCGAATCGCTGCCGTAACCGGCGCATTCCTGTTGTTGCTCTATTATTTTGCCTATCCTCCGTTCGGATTTTCCCTCATCAATTCTTCGAGCGAAAGTCATCTGTATATTATTAATTATCAGTTGGCTGAAGCAATCATGCTGATTTTGATTGCCGTCTTTCCCTATACGGGCTATAGTGTTGAAAACTGGCTGCGTAGTCTGTTCGCGAAAAAACCTCAAGAAGCCTCTGTTTCAGAAGATTCCGTCCGGTCTCGGCGCGAAGCCATCAAAAATCTGGCGTCCATTCCCATACTCGGAGTGATGGGCTGGGGCGCTTATGAAAACAATCGCCGCTACGGAATTGATGTGATGAGCGGAGCAACTATTCAGTTGAACCGCAAGGATTTATCGGAATTGAAAGGTGATTTGCCACGCGGTAAAATCGGGAATCACGAACTGAGCCGCCTCATCATGGGTGGCAATCTGATCGGCGGCTGGTCGCACGGACGTGATTTGATTTACACCGATCAACTGTTTAAGGCGTACAATAATGAGCGCAAAGTGTATGAAACGCTTTCCCTGGGCGAAGCTGCCGGCATCAACGCCATCAATATCGGCTTTCCGTCCAACGATTTGCTTCGTAAATACAAGAAAGCGACGGGCAGCAAGATAAAAGTGATTTCGCAGATAGCCGCCGACGTAAAAGACGAATCGAACTTGTTCGAGGCCATGTACGGGGCGATAAAATTCGGAGTGGAAATCCTTCAAATTCAGGGAAATTGGGTGGACTGGATGACTCGCGACCAGCATCTCGACCGCGTCGGACGGTTGCTCGATAAAATAAAGGAAGAAGGATTTACCGCCGGTCTGGGCGCTCACACCATTGATTCGCTGATTGCGTGCAAGGAAGCCGGAATCATCCCGGATTATTACATGAAAACGATGCACCACGATCAATACTGGTCGGCTACTCCGCGTGAAAATCGCGTGCCTTTCGAGCAGGACGGTCCCGTGTCGCCCGACCACAACCGGTATCACCAGAATATTTTCGACGGTTTCCCCGACCGGACGGTTGAATTTATCAACAGTACCGATGTGCCGGTGATGGGATTTAAAGTCTTAGCCGCCGGAGCCATCGAACCGGCAGACGGTTTCAACTGGGCGTTTCAGAACGG
>JAITMT010000300.1 GCA_031277235.1 Tannerella sp. | reverse complement strand
GGATACGTTTTTAACAGATAATCCCAGTAAAGCGTTGGCGTCATGGAGATTACGTCATCTTTTTGGCGGTCGCCGATTCCCCAGCCATCGCAAATCACTAATATTGCTTTATTTTTCATATTTTTTCCCTGTTTTTTTTCTTTTTGCGGTGCAAAATTAGATAAAATTTTCCACAATGTTCAGTAATTTACTATAATTTCAACGGATTTACAATTTTTAGACCTTTGATGATGTTGATAAAATCTTTTTCATTATTGATAATTAACGTAAGACCATGTGCTATAGCCATAGCGGCAATAATTGCATCCGATTTCCCGGTTTATAATTTAATCGGTTAATAATCTAATAACCAATCTATTACATTTATTTTTTGTATTCCCTTGTAGATTGTTACAGGCTCAACATTAGCAGTCAAAAGAATATGCTTATTAAAATCCTTAACTATTTCAAACGGTCGCATTTCCCGCTCAAAGGTACTTCCTTCTTTTGCTGTCCATGCAACCTGGATATATTCGGTTGTTCCCTGAGGAGACTGAACCACAAAATCAATTTCCGCACTGTCGGCTTTGCCGGTACTTACCCGATTTCCACGTCTGAGCAATTCGAGAAAAACAATGTTTTCCAAATTATGCCCTGCATTAAATTGTGAATTACGATTGAACACCACCGACAAAAATCCCAAATCTACAGCATGAAATTTTCCGAGCGTCTGCAACAGTTTTTTGCCCTTTATGTCGTATCGTTGAGCGTAATAAAAAACAAAACTGCCAATCAGGTGCGAAAGGTAGTTATCCACTGTTTCCTTGTTGATTTTATTGCCCGCAGAAGTCATTGTGTTGGCGATGTTGTTAGGCGAAACAATATTGCCAATTGAATCGAACATAAATTTCGCCAAATTTTCAAAGTCAAATTTTGAACGAATTTTATTCCGTTTCATAATATCCTTTTCCAAAATTGCAGTATATACACTTGATAAATAATTGCTTATATCATTGGTTTTACCTGCATTCAACAAATTCAAAACTTCGGGAAAACCACCATAAGTCAGATAATCGGTGCAAACTTCAATTCTACTTTTACCGAAAGTATTATCGGAGGTATTCATTTTATAACCGGACACAAATTCGGCAAAAGAGAAAGGCATAACCGGAATTTCGATATACCTGCCTGTCAATAAAGTAGCCAAATCGGAAGAAAGAAAATAGGCGTTGGAACCCTTGAAATTGCTTAAACAGTGTAGATTTTCCTGCCCTGCGAATACCCGTAATTACTTTTATCAAATTGACATCTTGCAGGTTACGCAGTTTTCTCAAATATTTTTCTCTTTTGACCATAACAGCGAAACTTCGCAAAAACATATAGTTTTGACGCTGCAAAGATAAGTAAAATTTCTGAAACTTTAAGATTTTATGAATTTAATTTCAACCGTCTCAATCTCAAAGCATTGGTAACAACCGAGACGGAGCTCAAACTCATGGCTGCCGCCGCGAACATCGGGTTGAGAAGCGGACCGCCGAACAAATGCAATACTCCGGCTGCTATCGGAATGCCGACGACATTGTATCCAAACGCCCAAAACAGATTCTGTTTGATGTTTTTGATGGTTTGCCGGCTCAGGAGAACGGCTGCCGGGACGTCCGTCAGTTCGGAGCGCATCAGCACGATGTCGGCGCTTTCCATGGCGACGTCCGTGCCCGAACCGATGGCGATGCCGATGTCGGCTTGCGCGAGCGCGGGAGCATCGTTTATGCCGTCGCCCGCCATCGCCACTTTATGACCTTCCATTTGCAACTTCTTGATTTCGTTTGACTTGTCCTGCGGGAAAACTTCTGCAAGCACCTTGTCAATACCGGCTTGTTTGGCGATCGTCGCCGCCGTTTTGCGGTTATCGCCCGTAATCATGACGATTTCCATTCCCATGTTGCGCAACTTTTCGATTGCCGCCCGGCTGCCCGGTTTCACCACATCGGCTACGGCTATCAAGCCCGCATAATCGCCGTCAATCGAAACAAACAGCGGCGTTTTTCCCTGTTCGGCAAACGGTTCGCCTGCTTCCTGTTCCGCATTTGCGAACCCGGCGCGTCCGACTTTCACCGGTTTACCGTTCACCGTCGCCTGAACGCCCATTCCCGTTACGGATTCAAAATTTTCGGCAGGAAACAGTTCTTCAGCGTTCACGGCGTTTACAATCGCTTGAGCAAGCGGATGTTCCGATAATTTTTCGACGCTTGCCGCATATTTCAGCATGTCGGTGTTGCCGATTACGTCCGTAACCGTTGGCTTGCCTTCGGTAACGGTGCCGGTTTTGTCGAAGACGACAGTGTTGATTTTATGCGCAATTTCGAGGGCTTTGCCGCTTTTGACGAGGATACCGTTTTCCGCGCCTTTGCCCGTGGCAACCATCATCGCCACAGGCGTTGCAAGCCCCAGCGCACACGGACAGGCAATCACAAGAACCGAAATAAAGATGGTCAGCGCAAATTTCAAATCGCCGCCCGTCCCGAAAAACCACGCCACACTCGCCAGTAACGCGATCGCATAGACTATCGGAACAAAATATCCCGAAACAACGTCAGCCAGCCGGGCAATCGGGGCTTTGGAAGTTTGAGCATCTTCTACCAGTTTGATAATCTGAGCAATCGCCGTATCGCTCCCGATTTTTTTCGCCTTGAACCGAATCGTTCCCGTGGTATTCAGCGAAGCGGCGTAAACAGAATCGCCCGCCTTTTTGTCAACGGGCATGCTTTCGCCTGTCAGCATGGATTCGTTGATTGCCGTGTATCCGTCTGTTACCGTGCCGTCCACGGGAATTTTGGCTCCCGGCTTGACGACAATCACATCGCCGATTTCAACCCGGTCAATGGGGATTTCCTTTTCAACGCCTTCCCGTACAACCGTCGCGGTTTTCGGCGCAAGTCCCATCAGTTTTTTGATGGCTTCGCCCGTTCGTCCTTTTGATTTGGCTTCCAGCAGTTTACCCAGCAAAATCAGGGTGATGATTACTCCGGCTGTTTCAAAATAAAGCGATTCCACCCCTGAATTTTCTCCGTTCGCTATCCGAAACAGGTTGTAAACGCTGAAAATGACCGCCGCACCGGTTCCTGTCGCAATCAGCGAATCCATGTTCGGACTGCGCTGCAACAGGGCTTTGAAACCGACGGTATAAAATTTATGTCCGACGCCGATGACGGGAATGACCAGTAGAAACTGCACAAGCGCATAAATCAACGGATGGTGCATCGGGTCAAGAATTGCGGGAAACGGCATGAAGGAAAGGTTCATCATCGGAACCATGGCAATATACAGCAAGGGTACGGCAAAACAAGCCGAGACGATAAACTTCGTTTGCAACGTCTTGATTTCGCGCTGCTTCCGCACTTTATCCTCCTCCAAACGGCTGTTTTCAAGCACTTGATAACCGGCATCCTCGATGGTCCGGCAAATATCGGGCAAAGAAATTTCCTGCGGATTGTAGGTAACGGCAGCCATTTCCGTCGCCAAATTGACGGACACGCCCGCTATTCCCTCCAATTTCCCGACGACTTTTTCGATGCGCTGAGCGCAAACCGCGCATTCCATTCCGCCGATTTTCAGTTTTGCGAGTATAGCCATTTAATTATCAACTGTTTTCAAGCATTTCATATCCCGCTTTCTCGATGGTTTTGCCAATATCCGGGAGGGATACTTTTTGCGGGTCATAGGTAACGTCAGCCGTTTCTGCTGCCAAATTGACGGAAACGCTTGTGATGCCCTCCAATTTTGCGACCGCTTTTTCGATGCGTTGAGCACATGCCGCGCATCCCATTCCGCCGATTTTCAATTTTGTATTCATAACAATTTCATTTATAATTATTTATCCAATAAAAGCAGCGCCGTATCTTCCTGTCGGCGCATCTCTTTTTCCTCCGCAGGCGTTTTATCCCGGAATCCGCACAAATGCAGGACGCCGTGAATCATCACCCGGTACAACTCGTTTTCAAAACCTGTGCCAAACTTTTCCGCATTCGACCTGACCGTATCCGGACTGATAAAAATATCGCCCGAAATCATCGTCTTTTCGCTGTAGTCAAAAGTGATGATATCCGTGTAATAATCATGCTTTAAGTACTGTTGATTGATTTCCAGCATACGCTCGTCCGAACAGAAAATGTACGCAATATCTCCAACCTTTTTATCGTTTTGCGCGGCGATCGCCTTTATCCAGGCAGAAATTTTCCGTCTGGGAATCGGGGGGATTTTTGTATTTTCAACATTGTAGAGAATCATTTTTATTTTGGATTTTAAATTTACGATTTTGGATTGAATTTTCAAATCTTCAAATTTTCAAATCTTCAAATACCTATCTGAAGAAGATATACGACATCGTGATAGCCGTGATGGCGCCTGCCAGTTCCGCGATTAGCGCGCTGGGTATGGTGTGACGCGTATTTTTCACGGCGATGCTGCCGTAATAAACCGCTACGATATAGAGAATGGTGTCGGTCGTGCCCTGCGCAACGCACGAAAGCCGCCCGATAAACGAATCCGCGCCATAGGTTTCCATCGCGTGAATCATCATTCCGCGCGAGCCGCTGCCGCTCAACGGCTTCATAATAATGGTCGGCAACGCTTCGACAAACGACGTATCCAAGCCGACGGAAGCCACCGCCCAGCGGATACCGTCAATCAAAAATCCCATCGCCCCCGAAGCGCTGAAAACGCCGATGGCTACAAGGATTGCCACCAGATACGGAATGATGCGGATAGCCGTTCCGATGCCCTGTTTTGCGCCGTCAATAAAAGTTTCGTACACATTGATTTTCTTTCGCATCCCGGCGATTATAAAACCGCATATTATCGTGAATAACAGCATGTTGGCGATTAAAGTGGAATACGTCGAAACCTGTTCGGCAGACAGATTTTTAAAGAGAAAACTCAAACCGCCGATAAACAAAGCCATTCCTCCGAAAAACAGCAGCAATTCTTTCTGAAGCAGATTGATTTTCTGAATAATACAAACCGTAATAATCGCCGTCAAAATCGAAGCCGAAGTCGAAAGCAAAATCGGCAAAAACACGTCCGAAGGGTTGGCTGCGCCGAGTTGTGCGCGATACATCATCACGGTAATCGGAATCAGCGTAAGACCTGCCGCATTGATATTCAGGAACATAATCATGGCGTCGGATGCCGTATCCTTTTTCGGATTCAGTTCCTGCAATTGCTGAATGGCTTTCAAACCGATGGGCGTGGCGGCGTTGTCCAGTCCGAGCAGATTTGCCGAAAAATTCATGAAAATAGTTCCCGAAGCGGGATGACCCGGTGGAACGCCGGGAAAAAGTTTGTTGAAAACCGGCGCGGCAAATCGCGCAAAACGCTGTATCAGACCGGCTTTTTCCCCTATCCGCATCAAACCCAGCCACAGCGACAAAACGCCCGTCAAACCGAGTGAAATTTCAAATCCCGTTTTTGCGGAACCGAAAATGGCAGTCATAATATTGTTGAAAATTTCCGTATCGCCCGCAAAAATCAATCTCAAAAGCGCTACAACAAAGGCTATTATCAAAAATCCTATCCAAATATAATTTAAAACCATCTGAATTTCAATTATTTACCGGTAATTATTTTTTTAATATCGTTCAGTTTGGTCAGCGCTTCCATCGGCGTTAAATTATTTATATCCAATGACTTAATGCGATCTCTTATCTGGCTCAACACCGGGTCGTCCAGTTGGAAAAAACTCAGTTGGTAGCCGCTGCCCGTAGCCGCGATTTTATCCACCGGCTTGCCCTGGATTTCCTGCTGGCGGTTGTCCGTTTCTAATTGTTTCAGGATTTCGTCCGCCCGCTTGACAATGCTTTTGGGCATGCCTGCCATTTTGGCAACGTGGATGCCGAAACTGTGCTCGCTACCGCCCGGAACAAGTTTTCGCATGAAAATCACCTTATTATCAATCTCCTTGACCGAAACATTGTAATTTTTAATGCGTTTGAAGGACTTTTCCATTTCGTTCAATTCGTGGTAATGCGTGGCAAACAGGGTTTTAGCGTTGCTGCGTTCGTGAATGTATTCCACAATTGCCCAGGCGATGGAAATTCCGTCGTAAGTGCTGGTGCCTCTGCCCAATTCGTCAAAGAGAATGAGGCTGCGCGACGACATATTGTTCAGAATTTCAGATGCTTCGGTCATTTCAACCATAAACGTGGATTCGCCCTGCGAAATATTGTCCGACGCTCCTACGCGCGTGAAAATCTTGTCAATATAGCCGATTCGGGCGCTTTCGGCAGGCACAAAACTTCCCATCTGCGCCATCAGGACAATCAACGCCGTTTGTCGCAGCAAGGCGGATTTTCCCGCCATGTTCGGACCGGTGATGATGATGATTTGCTGCCGTTTCGTGTCGAGAAAAACATCGTTGGCGATATAGGGCGATTCGGGTGGTAACTGCTTCTCTATCACCGCATGACGACCAGCCTTGACGTCTATTTCATCGGAGTCGTCCATGACCGGACAGATGTATTTATTGGCTTTCGCGGCGCGGGCAAACGACAGCAAACAGTCTATCTGCGCAATCTTGCTCGCATTCGTCTGAATCTCACGGATATAGTTCGAAAGAAATTTGACAATCTCACCATAAATCTCTGATTCCATGCCGATTATCTTTTCTTCCGCGCCGAGTATTTTGGTTTCGTATTCCTTCAATTCTTCCGTGATGTAGCGTTCCGCGTTCACAAGCGTCTGTTTGCGAAACCATTCGAGCGGCACCTTGTCCCGATGCGTGTTAGTAACCTCGATGTAGTAGCCGAAAACGTTGTTGAAGCCGATTTTCAGGCTGGGTATGCCCGTCCGCGCAATTTCGCGTTCCTGCATTTTTAGTATGTAATCCTTGCCTGAATACGCCATATCGCGTAATTCGTCGAGTTCCGCATTGACGCGGTCGGCAATCATGCCTCCCCTGTTCGTCATCAGCGGCGGATTGGGGTTGATTTCCTTTTCGATGCGCTCAATGACTTCCTTGCATACGTTTAATTGATTACCAATATTTTGCAAACTTTTATCATCGCTTTCCAGACATATTTGCCGAATCGGTCCGATGACTTTCAAGCCGTTTTTCAATTGTATCATTTCGCGGGGATTGATGCGATTGACTGCCACTTTCGACATAATACGCTCCATATCACCGATTTGCGACAGCAATGTTTCGATGATTTCCGCTTTTTCGGGATCCCGGAGAAAAAACGTTACAACTTC
>JAITMT010000270.1 GCA_031277235.1 Tannerella sp. | reverse complement strand
ACCGTTCCCTGCGTGGCTTGCGTGTAGGAATCTTCCAGTTTGCGAATCAGCGACAACTGTTTGCGGTAGGAATAATCCATCCGGACGGTCAGGTCGTTGCTGAAATCGCCTTTCTTCTTCAGTTTCAATATCTTGTTAAATTCTGCATATTTGTAGCCCAGACTGACGGTAATATCGTCGCCGAGCGTTTCAACGACCTGAAAGGAAGACACATTCAGATTGATGGTGCGATTCTTGTCGTATTTGGCGCCGGCGGTAATGTTGTTGAGAAATGTAGCGTCCACGCCGAACAGCGGGTTGAAACTCTCCGTGAGCGTTACGGACGCTATTTCATAGCCCATGGAAGGAATCGGAAAGCCTGTTTCCGTGTTTTTTACGTATCCCAAATCGCCGCTGATGCCTGCGTTCACCCAGTTCTGGTATGAAGTATAGCCACCAACGTTATAAGTCCCTGTATATCTGTGTGATAGTGACATACTGCGGAAATTCCGCGCAATTGCCGGTATCTGAATCAGACCGTCGTAGGTGATGTTCCAGTTCGGGAGCGCGTTCAGGAGGGACGGAAAAGCGGTTAATCCCACTTTTTGCGGATTTTTGTTGGTATAGGCGGCAATAAAGGCGGGAATGAGCACATCGCTTGAATTGACGCCGGCTACGCCTACATTCGGGTTGTATTCCTGACCCGCATACTGGCTTCCCGCAATGAATCCCGCATCGGGGTATCTGCTACCTGCATATTGGCTGTTGATGCGTTCGGAAATGATATTCCGGTTTTCAATCATTTTATTGAAAACATCTGAATTATAGTTATTTGTGGCGTTTCCGCTCCCTTTGAAAATTCCGCCCAGTCCGATGGTCGTCATCGTGAAAGTACCGCCGCGCGTTTCGGGCATACCCGCGTACATGAACAGAATTTCCGTATCCCGCGAGTCCATGTAGGTGGAATTAAGATTGATTTTCAGCCCCGGAAGAGGCTCCAGCAACGCACTCCCCGTGAAATTCAGCGTCGCATTGATCATCGCGGGCGTGATGTTGTCGAGGTTTTTCTCGAACCATCCGTTGTCGCTTGCTTCGTTGATATACGAGCGCCGGATGTCGCCGAAAGCGAAGCCCCAGCCCGGCGCCCGTCCGGCTGACGACGGTCCCTGCCCGAACCAGTCGCCGATTTCGGGGCGGAAGCCGGGCAGCATCATTCCGTCGTTCCGGGTGAAATTAAAGTTAACGCTGCGCAGCATCATCAAAGTGCGCGCACCGTATTCTTTTGCCTTGTACCAGAGAGTTTCTTCCTTGGAAGGCGCGGGCGTTACCGTAACTTTCAGACTGACAGTATCCTTGTTGGTAATTTGGATGCGGGCGAAATCGAGCGCCTTGAAACTGACCTTGTAACGCGAACTGTCGTCGGTGCGGCGAGCCGTAACGATGACGTCTTTGGTCAGCATGCTATGCTGCACGATGGCTCCGCTGTCGGGGTCAAGTTTCACCACCGTTTCAAAGCGTGGTCGCCTTTGGGGCTGTCGTTTTTCGGCTTGCGGCTGTCTGGCGTTGGGGGCGTTGGGACGTTGTTGCCGAATCGTGTTTTTTTGAATGGTCTTTTTCAGAAACTCGCTTTTATTGTACAGACTTAGAAAGTTGAGTGTTCCCTGAATTGATATATCCCGCTGATTTCTAATGGAATTGCCGATATTGGTCTCTTCGTCTATGAACGCGCCTTTTTCCCAGTTGTAGGTGGCTTGATAGGTCGCCGTTGCGTTGATCCAGTCCAATATCGGAATATACTGAAAATTAGGAACATAATTGATTGAGAAAGTCTGGTCGTATTTGAGCGGCGTACCCATGTCGGCGATGCTTTTCTGAACGGAGTCTTTCCAAACCTGATACTGGTCGGGATTTAATTTCTTGTTTACCTGCATGTAAGGCTCTTCGATACGGGCGTTCGTGCCGGAATTAAAACTTGCGGTCAGATTTTGCAGCGGACTCCAGCGAAGTTCCAACTGCCTGTCCCAGAAAAAGTTCTGACTGAACGAAACGGGAAGGGAAGTCGGGTTGCCGACGTCGTTCAAGTCGCGCAACTGGATTTCGTAGTAATGTCGCGTGATTGTGTTCTGAAAACCCAGAACCGAAGGCAAATAGTTGAGTCCGAAATTTTTGAAATATTTGTTGTAGCCGTTCTCTTTTTTTATCATTTGTTCAAACGGCTTGAACGGTCTGGCATACGGCGTATAGGTGTAATTAAAATCGCCCTGATAGTCCTTTGTCGTTTCATAGACGGTTTCGGGATTGGTGCGCGTTTCGGTGTTTTGGGCGTAGCCAAACGTGAAATTTGCAGGGTCATAAGGCATTGGTTTCCTGCTCCTTATGTCTAATTTTACATTGTTAAGCGCGATGGATTTGGTGGTTACGACGTCGTCCGCAAAACTGCGAATCGAATCCTTGCCGGCTTTGGTGGACTCGTTATCCAGCGCTTCCTTGAGCAAAATATCCTGATCTATCGGGTTGTACTGGGGTGCTATTTTCTCTGTCGAGTAGGCGTAATACAGTGGTAAACTGACATTTACCTTTTTCGGGAAAAATTTTCCGAGTTGCACGGTAGTCGCCACGCTGAACTGCGAATAATCGTCGAGATTGCGTTCAGAAACGGACTGCTCCAAGCCTCCAAATCCGGCGGTTTCGATGTGTCCGCTCGCGTTGATGGTGGCAAAATCGGAAATTTGCAGCGTGGCGTTGGTGTTGGCAGCCCAGCCGCCCGTTTCGTCGTAGTCGGTAACTCTCAATTCGTTAACCCATACTTCTCCGCTCTTGACGTCCCGCGACTTGTTGCGGATACCGATCATAATGACCTGAACATCAGAGAATGAAGGATTTCCGATGACGCTGACGGTATTTTTGTTGTTGGCGGGGTCAATTATCGAATAGATCGTAGCGTAGGTGATACCGCTTTCGCCGTTGGTTTTGGCTTGATTGCGTTCGAGTTTCAGGTCGGTAAACGTTTCCAGCGCGAAAGTGATTTTATTGTCGTCGGGCCACACTTCGGTGCGGGTCGTGCTGCCGAACGGCGTAAGGCTGAGCGGCGCTTCATATTCGTAGTAATTGTTTTTGTAGTCCGAACCCATGCGGATGAAAATGGACAGTTCGCCGTTGGCAAGGTTTGTAACGTCGTCCACCAATTTTTCGGCGTGCACGAACATTTCCAATTTTTTGTAGCGGCGCAGGTCGAAACTTGTCGTCTTGTAGATGGCACGTGCGTCCTGCGAAGCAAGGTTTGTAACTTTCAGTGAAAGAGACTGTTCGTTTTGCTGGCGAATCTGCGGCTGGTTGGGGTCGGTGATGCGCGTTACGCCCGGCGGCAACACGTAGTTAATCGGCTCGCGGTCGCTGTTTTCTTCGATATTGACGGTGGAAACAGCCAGCGACGCTGCAACAGAAGGTGCTGATGTTGAGGCATAAAGCGGCTGCTGATATTGTCGCCATTCGCCTCTGACCAGCGCGAATTTCCCGAAACGCAAGATGGTCGTTTCGTCGAAACCGGTCATAAAAGTACGCATAAAGCGGATGGAACTGAAATCGCTGATGGAGCCGACCGCTTTTTCGTACTCCCGGATGGGAATTTTGAACTGGTACCAGTTTACACTTTCGCGCACGCCGTTGGGCAGCCTGACGCTGGTCGTTTTCGTATCAACGATGTAATTGGTTCCGACCACCATATCTTCCGGGCGGATGGATACGCGGTATTGGAAGTATTTCTCGTTCTCGTTCAGCGTGTTATCCTGGTTGAAATCTTCGGCGTCGGGAACCATTTTGGACGACGTGTCGTATCTTTCATCCGTATTTTCGGATTCGCGGGAGTTGCCTTCCACGCCGTTGTAACGCTTGTAGCGGCTCAAAATATCCAGTTGTTCGGCATCGAAGTCGGCGCCTCTGAAATGGTGATAATCATCGGTGGCGGGGTCGTTAAGCGGCGAAAAGGGGTCATTTTGCATGGCGAACTGCGTTTCCTGCGACAGGTTGGC
>JAITMT010000265.1 GCA_031277235.1 Tannerella sp. | reverse complement strand
TCCGTTCCGGAAAAAGAGATTCGACGCGCTTCCTATGATTAGTTCCTTTAAATCCATTGCAATTGTTGAAAATTCGGGCGCAAAGGTAATAGAAAACTTTTGAAACCGCAAAAGTTTTTTCGGTAATTTTTTATTTTTATTCTTTTGCGTGAGTGTAAAAACGGAAACACGGACAAAATTCCCCTCCATCGGAGAGATGCCGGGAAGAGGCGGGGGTGGTTGAAAATGTTGATCTTCCATACTTTTTTTTATTTTTGCTGTACATAATATTTTATAAATTGACGGTGCAAAATTAGCGTCTTCAATTGCCTGCCGCAATCAAAATCCGATGAACAGCTTAAAAAAACCGATAAACGGGTAAAAAGAAAAGATGAAGAGGATTTTTTTGTTTATTCAAAAAATAATGTTTAAGTTTGCACCCGTTTTTAACGTACTTTGGCTCTTTGAAAAATCAAAACGGAAAAAAGTATGATTGGAAACGCTTGTTAATATGTATATTATAATTTATGATTGTAAAATGTGCCCCGGCACAAAACAAGACATAATAAAAAAATAGCATTTTGCTATTTCTTGGCTATTGAAACTGAAAGATTTCAAAAAGGAACAAGAATAAAAACGTAAAGAAGTTCGCAGCAATGCGGACTTTACTTGTTTGTTCCTGTGGCATTTTCTCAAGACTTCAATGGCGGATGGAAAGTTTGTTTTTTTATGTACATAAATAACGGAAAATATATAAATAAAAGGTATTAATAGTTGATATTGAAGAAATTATGAGACAAAACAGAAATTTAATCAGCGCAATGGAGTCCGGAGACCATTTCAAAAACGGGGCGAGTCTGAAAAGCCTGACGAGTAGGAGAAATTATAAATTAATTAAATATTAAGAAATTATGAGGAAAATAAGATTTTATGCAATGAGCCTGACGGCAATCGGATTTATGCTGTTGGCGGGATGTGAGAAAAGCGATTCGGGCTCGAAACCCGAAGTAATCACCGGTGATAAAGATAATTTAACGAAAAACAGCGTAACATTATACGGCGAAATTACCGAAGATCACGGAGAAGAGATTGTGGACAAGGGTTTTGTGTATTTCACAGACCTGAATCACCCGGAAAATTCCAAACCGGTTTCTACCCGTGAAGGCGGTAGCCTTTTTCAGGCTGTTGTCAGCGGTCTGTCTCCTGCAACGCGATATTATTACCGGGCATACGCCGAAAACAACTCCGGCGTCGCATACGGCGAATCCCGGGAATTTACGACGCTTGACGAAGACGGAATGACCGAAGATATCAATAATATCGTTCCGAAAGACGTTCAGGACGAAATGGAAGATTTGGGCATATCCCTGAATGGAGGCGGAAATCCACCGAATATCGCAGGCAGTTTTCTGATGTCGCCTCTTATTCTCGTGGAAACAACTATTCCCAACGATTTTGAATTAGGACATCTATTTTCAGATGTGTATTTCAGGTTTTCCGAACAGGATAACAATAATCTGACCATAAAGTTTGAGTATGTTTTTAATTCGGAAGAACAATCCTCGGGAGAAGGCACGGGTGCATTTATCACCGGAAGCGGCAACGATTTTTCTGTTTTTGTCGAGAATTTGCAAACCGACGAGCACGGACATAGAAGTAGAAATGTTCAGGTTTATTCGGGTACCGTTACTTCATCCGGCATCAGAGACCTGTATATGGCAATTTTCATGATTGACGATGGCGGCGACCCGGACGATAATTTGATAGAAAACGGTCAAGGCAGGCTGTTCTACGATTCCGACCGGTTTTCAGAACGCATCTCCGAAACAAGATCGAAAAAACTGTCCGACGGAGTATCGCGTCCCTTAATCCTGCAAAGCAAGTAAATCAATATGAAATCAGTATTTCAGAGTTCCTGCGGATTGGCAATCCGCAGGAATTTTTTTTCGGACTTGTAATCCCCGATGGAGAGACATTTTCACCCGCTTATCCCTGAACCTTAAACTTTGAATCTTGAACCTTGAACTTTGAACCTTGAACTTCAAACCCTAACCCCCCATTTCCGAAAACCTCCGTTTTCCCAAAAAATAATAATTGAACAGCAGGTTCTTACGAATGATTTCGGGTATGTTGGAAACCGTTCTTTTTTCCAAATTTTCTTTTCTTTTCGCCTGATATTCAGGCTTTAATCTCCTGTATTCCCGGATTGCCCGCACAATCATCCGGGCATTTTTCGGATGTCCCGTTAGAAAAAATTTCAGCGCCGCTACCATGTCCAATCCGTAACGTACCCGAAAAACAGGCTTTAAATCTTTGTCCGGCAGGTTTTTATATAACATCAGCAGATTGTTCCGGAAATTCAAAAACGTTTTGTGCGGACTTTCCACTTGAAGCGTAGCGCCACCCACGTGATACACAGCAGATTGCGACGTACAAACGATTCTGTATCCGCGCGAACGCAACCGCCAGCAAAGGTCAATTTCCTCCTGATGGGCAAAAAATCCGCCATCCAATCCGCCCTCGCGCTTATATATATCTGTACGCACGAATAAGCACGCACCCGAAGCCCATAACACATCTATCTGATTATCATACTGTCCGCTGTCTTTTTCTACGGTATTTAAAATTCTGCCTCTGCAAAACGGATAGCCGTATTTATCCATAAAACCGCCTGCCGCGCCCGCATATTCGAAATAAGTCCTGTTTCTTTCGGCAAGTATTTTAGGCTGTACGGCGGCTATATTCATTTCATTATCAAGTATTTCAATAGGTCTGTCCAGCCAGTTGCGCGTTACTTCCACATCGCTGTTCAGCAACACTGTATATTCGCTGTCTATCAATTGAATAGCGCGATTATACCCTTCGGCGAAACCGTAATTTTTATCCAAAAGTATCAACTTGACAGTCGGAAATTTTTCTTGTAGCAGAGCGACGGAGTTATCGCTCGAACCGTTGTCTGCCACAACGATTTCCGCTATTTCCGCCGGTGAATTTTCTATGACGGAGGGTAAAAACTGATCCAACAATTTTGCCCCGTTCCAATTCAATATGACTACCGATATTTTCATAATTCTAACAATTTGATTATTTGATAATTTGAAGATTTGAAAATTCTCTTAATTCCCTAATGACTAACGCCTAACGCCTATCTAACATACTTCCACCGTTTATGCGTCCAAAGCCAAAGCGCGGGGTCGCGTAAAATCGTTTTTTCCATCATGCGCGCATATTTTTCGGTGATTTCAAATTCCTCTGTTTCAGAAGATTTTTCGGAAATCACGTGAAAATCAACTTCATAGTAGCCGCGCTTCACTTGTCGTAAATCACAATAAATCACCGGAATATCCAATTTTTTAGCGATTCTTTCGGCGCCGGTCAGCATCGCGGAATCCTGGTTCAGAAATGTCGTCCAGTAATGCAGATTCGCCTTGCTGGGCGTCTGGTCGGCAATAAAAATCACTAAACTCGGTGTTTTATTGCGTTTTATGCCGATAATATCGCGTGCCGCGTCGTTTTTCTTCAAACAGACGGAGCGGAAGCGCGTCCGCATATACAGAAAAAGATTGTCGAAAGCCTTGTTTTTCAGCGGTCTATATAAAAAATTCAATGTAAAAACGTCGTTGAAACGCTTTGTTGTGCCCGAAAACCACTCCCAATTGCCGTAATGCCCCATCAACAGGATGAAGCAAGTGTGTCCCCTGTCTTTCAAATCAAGGATGATTTCGGGATTTGTGATGTGTGCGCGTTTCAGCAGTTCTTTTTCCGAAATGCCTGCTAATTTGATAGTTTCAACAATGTAATCTGTAAAGTGACGATAAAAACGCCGTTCCATTTTTCGGCGTTCCGTTTCGCTTTTTTCGGGAAACGAGTTTTTAAGATTCTTTCTTACCACCGAAATTCTATATCTAACTACATGATAAACAAATAAATACAGTATATCGGAAAGGATATACAAAACAGACATCGGGAGCAGGGCGTGAGCCCTTACCCAAAGCCATAGAATTGCATATAAAATCCTGTTACCCATATAATTCCGCTGTTAATGCCGTTTTCTCCCTGTTCCAGCCTGATAACGTAACTTCCCTGATTTCATTGCACAGAGCGCTGTCATATTTGATTTCCGTTTTGATGTAATTCTCTGAAAATCCGTACATTGCATTTCCTTTTCGGGCATGTTCAAACAAAATTTTCGCTTTCTTCCCGATATAGTTTTCATAGAAGTTATAAAGTTTATTATCAGATAGTTCCAGTAACTGTTTGCTTCTTTCTTGCCGTTCTTTCGGTGAAACCGCCGACTTTATTTTTAACGCATTTGTGCCTGCTCGTTCCGAATAGTTAAACACGTGCAGTTGAGAAATCGGCAATTCTTCGATAAAACGCTTGCTGTCAGCAAAATATTCCTCCGTCTCGCCCCGCATTCCCACAATTACATCAACACCGATAAAAGCCCTGGGCATCAGCCGTTTGATGGTTTCGATCCGGTTACGGAACAGTTTTGTATCGTAATGCCGGTTCATCAAACGCAGCACTGCGTCGCTGCCGGATTGCAGCGGAATATGAAAATGTGGCATAAAACGTTCGCTTTCAGATACAAACGTGATAATTTCGTCGCTCAAAAGTTCAGGCTCGATGGATGAAATTCTAAATCGTTGAATATCTGTAATTTTATCCAGTTCCCGAATTAAATCAATCAATTTTTCACCGGTTGATTTACCGAAATCACCGATATTCACACCCGTCAGAACTATCTCTTTACCACCTTCTTGCGCCACTTTTCGGGCTTGTTGCAGCAAATCCGAAATTTTGCCGTTTCGACTCCGTCCGCGCGCCAGCGGAATGGTGCAGTACGTACAAAAATAATCGCATCCGTCCTGCACTTTCAGAAAATGGCGCGTGCGATCGTCCGCCGAACAGGAAGGTATAAAAGTCTTTAAATCTTTGGTTGGAGATGTTATAATATTCTTGTTATCAGAATTTTGTATATATTTTAGAATATCGCTCTTCTGTCCGGCTCCCAATACCAGATCAACGCCCTCAATCGCAGCGATTTCCGCCGGTTTCAGTTGCGCATAGCAACCCGTAACTATCATAAAAGCAGCAGGATTCAATCTTTTGATGTGCCGAATCATCTGACGGCATTTTTTGTCGGCAAGTTCTGTAACCGAACAGGTGTTAATGATACAAAAATCAGCGTTTTCGCCCTGTCGCGCCTTTCGGACGCCGTGTGTGGCAAATTCCCTGCCGATAGTCGAAGTTTCGGCAAAATTCAGTTTGCAACCCAGCGTATAATAGGCAGCTGTCTTATTTTCAAATATATATGAATCCGTCATGTTCGCTTTTAATGGTGCAAAGATATGAAATATATAGAGACGCTGGATAATTTTTTTGATTTGTTATTGCAATTGCAGTAAATTTAATAACTTTGTACGCGGAAATATTAAAATTTGAATTATGACATAAAAATCTCACATATTAGGACATATAAGAAGGCGTATCGCTTTTATTCTTTTTTTTCTTGAGGCCTCAACAGTTTCAAAGTGTTTACAAAGAGTAAAGTAAATGCGCTCACGAGAAATCGTGAGCTTTACTCATTTGGTAAACACAGGTAGTTGAGGACCTCAAGAAACAAAGGGAAGTTCACGATTTTTTGTGTCCCTATATGAACTGAATATGGTAGAAATATGCTAAAAAAGAACGTACATAT
The DNA here is from genome assembly GCA_031277235.1 of Tannerella sp. Taxonomy (GTDB): domain Bacteria; phylum Bacteroidota; class Bacteroidia; order Bacteroidales; family Tannerellaceae; genus Tannerella. The sequence continues at coordinate 2,164 of JAITMT010000265.1, read as the reverse complement.
CGGTCCCATTATCAGAAAAGTAGTTGAGGACAAAAAGATGACGATAACCGAATTTGCCCGTCAATGCGGTTTTGCCGGCAGGGAATATGCCTATACGATTTTTAACAGTAAAACGATTTCTACGGATATGCTGATAGATATATCAAAAGTCTTGAATTACAATTTTCTGTTGGAATACTTTGAAGAAAAACCAGTCCAACGTCAAATTCTGATCATTGAAACGGACAGTGATAAAATAGACAAACTTATAACCCAATTATCGAATGATAAATATCTTATAATAAGAAAATTGGATGATAATGTGTGAATTTTAATACAAAAATGTACGGATTTTAATACGTTTTTTATTGGGATACTTATCGTTAAATGACGTATCTTTGCATCGTTATTAAAAAATTAGTGTTTTATTTAAATTATTAAGACTATGAAAAAAATGTTTTTATTGATCGGAGCAATTACTCTTTTTGCTCTTTCTGCTCTTTCTTCAAGTGGTGGTGGTACTGGAGGAGAAGACCGAATAATGCTAATGCCAGAAGACGGTGGTGGTATTAATTTACCGGAAGTAGTGATAACATGTAATGCTACTTTTGGCTATTGTGGCATTAGCGAGGGGCGGTGCTGGGAAGATTTATTGCCTGGTTTTTTGCCAGGTAGTATTTGTTCATTTTCAGGCAAGATGAAGGACAGTTGCTGCGTTCCAATGTCATAACCTATAAAATCCGCAAGATATTAATCAATCAATGATGAAAATACTTGCGGATTTTTAATCAAGTGTAAACCGATTGAATTCAAGGAAATGAAACATATAATTCATATTCTGTTGATTACCCTCTTTTTTTCCTGTTCAGAGAAAAGAGGAAGTAAAACGGCTATAGACCTTGATTCAACCGAAAAAATATCTATTTTCGATATTTTTGAGTCTATTGATGTTGTTCAACTCGAAACGACTGACGACTGTCTCATTTCATCCATATCAAAAGTGATATTTCACGAGAATAAGTATTATGTATTGGACTTGAGACTTCAAACTCTGTTTTGCTTTGATGCTCAAGGGAAGTATCAGTTCAAGATTTTTCGAAAAGGTCAAGGTCCCCAAGATTATATCTATTTAGAAGATTTTAATATTGATCCATTCAATAGTCAACTGTTACTTGTAGAACCTTTCGGCAGTTTATTGTTATTTGAATTGAAAAACGGGACTTTTATTGAGAAAGTGAAATTGCCTCGCGAAATCGGTGCGTACAATGAAGTTTATCCATTGGATAAGAACAGACTGTTTTTTGTAACTAACACCGAATATCATGTATGCTTTTATGACAGGAGTTCAAATACAATTATTGAAAGAAGATTTGAAACAGATACCCGTTTAGAAAATGTATTTAATTCTTCCTATAAAACGTATATTTATAATGGAGATGTCTTTTTTTCGCCACCGCCCACCAATGAAATTGTCAATATGAGCAAAGGCACTTCCTTTTTCTGGGATTTTGGGAAAAAGAATAATTCTCCCGATAATATCAGTAAATTAAGGAAACTTATGATAGACGAAGGTGTGAAACCGAAAGGAGATTATGTGGGAGAGGGATATCTGAATTATGCTATTATATTCAACTTTGAAACAATAAGGTATAAGTTATCTATTTTGAATCGTGGTCATTTACGATTTCAGCATGTTTTTGTCGATAAAGAAACGCAAAAGGTTCATGTTTTTGACAAAACAACAGAGAATATAAGATTTATTTTTCCTGATTTCTCAGAGGAATCAATCATATTGTATGACCGGGGCTTCGGTTATGAGATAACCCTTCCCTTCTATGATGAAAATAACCTCACGGACGAACAGAAGAATCTGATAAAATCACACAATCCTGAAGATGACAATCCTTTTTTGGTGAAGTATAATTTCAAAAAATAGAAAAGATACAAATATGAAGAAATTTTTGCTGTTTGCGGATTTTAATCAAGTGTAAACCGATTGAATTCAAAGAGATGAGATATATAATTAATATTCTGTTGATTACCTTCTTTTTTTCCTGTTCAGAGAAAAGAGGAAGTAATGCCGGTATAGACCTTGATTCAACCGAAAAAATATCTATTTTCGATATTTTTGAGTCTATTGATGTTGTTCAACTTGAAACGACTGACGACTGTCTCATTTCATCCA
>JAITMT010000208.1 GCA_031277235.1 Tannerella sp. | reverse complement strand
GAAAACACGAGACTGAACACGAGATACGCCCTTTTGAAGCGGTGCATCCGTTCGTTTTCGAGCGCCAAAACATAAACCGCATACAGCAGCAATGCGCAGAGTGTCATGTTGATAAGGTAGGTAGGCATTATTTTTTGCGTTTGATTTCCTGTTCAACAATTTTTTTCAAATCTTCCAGTTCTTCGGCGGACAGATTGGCAGCCGTCGTGAAAAAAGAGGCGAATTGGAGGGCGGAATTACCGAAAAAATCCTTGACCATTTCATTGACATGGCGGGTAAAATAGTCTTCCTTCCGTACCAGGGCGTAGTACCGGCGCGAGTTTCCAAACAGCGTATAACCGACAAAACCCTTGTTTTGCATACGTTTCAAGAGGGTTGCAATGGTCGTAGTCGCCGGTTTCGGTTCGGAATAGCTTTCGATGATGTCTTTCATGAAAACTTTCCCGTTTTGCCAGATAATTTCCATCAGTTGTTCTTCTGCTTTTGATAATTTCATAGTTCTACATTTTTTAAATAGATTCTACAAAAGTAGAGTTTTGTTTTTTATCGGCAAAATATTTTTTGTTAAAAAATGAAATTTTGATTGTTAAATAATGCTAATTGATTGATCTTTAGAGATTTATGATTCTATTGTCTGCCTGATTGAGTATGCTTGAAAAATTGATACCGCACCCCTGATTTTGACACTTTTTTAGTTGGAATTTTTAATACTAAAAATGATTTCATACATTTGCACAAAATAATTGTGCATTGAATATGAAAAAATATGTATATCTATATCTACTTATTACTCTGACATACAGCGCTGTATGTCAGGAGCAAAGCGAAAGGGCATTGTCTCTGAAAGACGCCTTGCAATTGGCTGAGCAACAGTATCCTCTATTGAAATCGAAGCAGTTGGAGGTGAAGGCGGCCGGGCAGAATGTGTCAGCTGCAAAAAGGACGCTCCTCCCATCGCTGGACGCGTCCTATCAGGTGAATTTCGCCACTTACAACAATATCACAGGCATGGCATATTCGCAGACGCTCGTCCCTATCAGCGGTCCGCCGTCGGCAGAGAATGTCATGGACGGCGTGTTTGGAACCGCTACCGGATTGCTGCTCAATTGGCAACCCATCACATTCGGACAGCGGAGCGCGCAGATTGATTTTGCAAAGCGGGAACTTCAAACCGGCAGCGCTGATGCCGCCAATGAACTTTTTCAGCATAAGGTGAAGGTTATCAATGCCTACCTCGATTGGCTGACAGCCATCGAACTGCAAAAAGTCTATGAAGAAAATCTGCAACGGACGGAAACCAACCTCCGCCTGATCAATTCGCTTGTCAACAGCGGCATCCGCCCCGGAGTGGATACAGCCGTTTTTAAGGCGGAAGTGTCTAAGGCTAAAGTCGATGTGTTTAATAGCAAAAAGCGACAGGAGCAAATCCGCATCTATTTTACGCAGTTATTGGCAACGGACGATATCGCTCAACCGGCTGACACTACATTCTTTGAAAAACTTCCGACAGCATTTGACCCGAATGATATGCAACTTCACCCGCTACTGGAATTATACCGCTCAACGATTGAACAGAGCGAAGCGCGGAAAAAAGTGCTGTCTAAAACCATTATGCCGACGCTGGGCGTTTGGGGAGCCGCTTTCGCAAGAGGTTCCGGAATCGACTACACCGGCGTGGTCAATTCAAACGCCGGTTTGGAACTTCAACGGTTTAACTACGGCATCGGTCTGCAACTCAGCATGCCCCTGCTTCAATCCGTGAAAATTAGACCGCAGGTGGTGCAACAAAACTTTCTGATTCAGGCAAATCAGGAGCGTATGTCCGAAGTGGAATTGCAGTTGAAGAAGCAAAACGAAGAGGCGGATACGGCATTGAAAAACGCTTTTGCCATCGCCGATGAAACGCCTCTACTGCTGCAATCTGCGCAGTTTTCTTTCGAGTCGATGCAGTCGCGGTATCAATCGGGGCTTACCAATATATCCGACTTACTGCAAGCACAATACACATTAGTGAAAGCGGAAGCCGATACAAAAATAGCCTTCGTAGCTGTCTGGAAAGCCTTTCTTTTCAAAACAGCCGTGAACGGCAATCTAAATACATTTTTAAATCAGGTTAATTAATTTATATATATGGACTTACTAAAAGGAGCATTAAGAAAACCTGTCACCATCGCCGTTGCCATACTCGCCATCGTATTCTTTTCCTATATATCCATCCGGAACATGCGAATCGATATTTTTCCGCGTTTGGGATTGCCCACGGTATATGTAGCTCAGCCCTACGGCGGTCTTTCTCCGGAGCAGATGGAGGGTTTTGTGACCTCATATTACGAATACCATTTTCTTTATATAACAGGTGTAAAATATGTTGAGTCGAAATCGATTCAGGGCGCTGCCATCATGAAAATCGAGTTTCAGGAAGGTACGGATATGGCTCAGGCAATGGCGGAGGTCGTAGGTTATGTGAACAGGTCGCGGGCATTTATGCCTCCGGGCACGGTTCCGCCGTTTATCACCCGATTTGATGCGGGCAGCGTGTCGGTCGGTCAGTTGGTGTTCACTTCCGACACGAGGTCGCTGGGGGAAATTCAGGATTTGGCTTTATTCAAGGTGCGTCCCATGTTTTCGACGCTGCCGGGCGTTTCTGCGCCGCCGCCCTTTGGAGGAAACCAGAAGACGGTGATTGTGAAAGTTGACCCCGATAAGGTGCGGAATTACAATCTTTCGCCCGATGAAATCGTTCAGGCGCTTGCCAAGTCGAACAGCATCACGCCGGCAGGCAACATTCGCGTGGGCGACGAAACGCTGATCGCCGCGCAAAATGCCGTAGTGGAAAACGTGAAGGAACTGGAAATGGTACCGCTGAAAACAGGTTCGGGACCTACAGTTTATCTGCGCGATATCGCTTCCGTGGACATTGGCGCCGACGTAACCACCAGCTATGCCTTAATCAACGGCAAACGTTCGGTTTACATCCCCGTCACCAAAAGAGCGGACGCTTCCACCTGGGACGTCGTTCAGCGGGTGAAAGCCTCTCTGTCGGATATGCAAGCGGCAGTGCCCGAAGATATTAAGGTGTCATACGAGTTCGATCAGTCGGGTTATGTCATCAATTCGGTAAAAAATCTTTCCATCGAAGGAAGTTTGGGAGCGCTGCTGACCGGCTTGATGATTTTACTTTTCTTAGGCGACCGAAGAAGCGCGCTGATAGTCGTTCTGACCATTCCCATGTCTATCCTGTCGGCGCTTATCCTGCTGAATTTATTCGGTCAAACCATCAACATCATGACATTGGGCGGATTGGCGCTGTCGGTGGGTATCTTGGTCGACGAAGGAACGGTGACCATTGAAAATATCCATCGCCACCTCGAAATGGGCAAGCC
>JAITMT010000151.1 GCA_031277235.1 Tannerella sp. | reverse complement strand
GCGCTTTCAACGTATGCCGTGCCGGTGGAATTACCGACCAAACCGGCGAAAACGCCTGACAATGAATCGGCAAACAGTGCCTTTTTCATATTTCTGGGATTTCCTTTTTCGTCGTTCAGACCGGCAGCCTCACAAACGCCGACCAGCGTGGAAATACCATCAAACAGGCTGGTAAACAGGAAAGTAAAGATGGGCATAATCATTCCGATTGTCAAAGCCGATTTCAAATCCAGCGCCAAAACCGTGTCGAATTGCGGCAGCGAGAGGGCAGATTCGGGCAGTTGGATGTACGACGCGCCCATTACTTCTTTAGGCAAAAACTGCGACAGAATCCACGCCATCGCCGATGTGACCAAAATGCTGATTACGAATGCTCCGCGTACTTTTTTGACCTCCAGAAAGATGGTAAAAACCAAGGCGACAACGAATAACACCACCGTCAGGTTAATTCCGCCGAAGCCTACGACAGTAGCAGGATTGGAAATAATAAAACCTACTGATTTAAAGCCGATTAGAGCTAAAAAGAAACCGATTCCGATGGCAATGGCATACTTCAAACTTTGCGGAATGGAATTGATAATCATCTCCCGAACGCCTGTTAATGAGAGAATTACAAAAATAATTCCCGAAATGAATACGGCAGCCAAACCCGTTTGCCAACTTACTCCCATACTTCCGCAGAGCGTAAAGGCAAAAAAAGCGTTCAAACCCATGCCGACCGACAGGGCGATCGGCAAGTTGGCGTAGAAGCCGAAAAAGATGGAAGAAACGGCTGATACCATGATGGTTGCGAAGAGCACCGCATTAATCGGCATTCCGGTTGTGGAAAGAATCTGCGGATCCACAATGATGATGTAAGCCATTGTTAAAAAAGTAGTTAGACCGGCTAACACTTCCGTACGTATTGTCGTTTTGTTATCCGACAATTTGAATGTTTTTTCAAGAAAATCCTTCATTTTGCTTATATTAATGGTTAAAATTTAATTTCGCCGTGCAAAAGTAGGAAAATATTTTTTATTTCCGCATTTTGAAGTATGAAAAATTTGCACTATCTTTGCACCGTTTTTCAACAACATGGTGAGAATAGCTCAGTTGGTTAGAGCATCGGATTGTGGTTCCGGAGGTCGTGGGTTCGAATCCCATTTTTCACCCGCAAAAAACGGGGCAGTTTTCAAATCCGTCCCGTTTCTGTTTTCCTGACGTCTGTCTTCTCATTTTACGCTTTCAAAGATATATCCCCCTGAATTGTTGGAAGTTACATTTCCAATGGCAGGATAGGGAACGTGCATTCCGGCAATCGGAATTTTGTGTTTTGCCACATATTCAAGCACTTTCTTGCGGGCTTTGATTGCCATGTCGGGATCAACGTCGTAGGTCATCGCCACTTCCGGACAGGGCATTTGAATTTTCATAGCATGTGTTAAATCTCCCCAAATCAACAGTTTATCGTTACCGTCACTGATGAGAAAAGCCGTATGACCGGGCGTATGACCGTAAGCAGCAATACATTCAATTCCCGGAATCATATCTTCGCCCATTTCGTCGAACTCCTTGTCATCGAACAGGATAAGGTTATCCTTGTACACGTCCAGAACTTTCTTTTGCGCTTCGTTTTTGTCGGCGTACCAGTAATCGTATTCTTCCCGGGACAGCATCAAATCGGCGTTGGGAAACACTTTTTTTCCGTCGCGCAGCAGACCGCCGATATGGTCGCCGTGCATGTGTGTCAAAAGTATAAAATTGACCTGTTCGGGCGTTACGCCCAGCGATTGCAGATTGTCAAACAGTTTCGTTCCGTAACCTGCATCCACGAGAATGTTTTGCCCGTTCTTTTGGACAAGAAAAGAGTTTGTGGCAATGGGAAACTTATTGTCAGATAGATACTTGGCAATTTGTTCGTCAGTTGCCCCGATCAAAATCTTTGCATCCCCTTCGCCTTGCGATTCAGTCAGCGTACTGATTTTTACATTGCCTACTTTTGTGGTAAATACATTCTTTTCATTTTGTGCCATAATTGAAAAATTGGTAATGGCGAATCCCAGCATCAGCAGGGTGATTGATAAATTCTTCTTCTTCATCGTTAGTATATTTTATAAATTAATTCATGAAATGGTCTGCAAAGGTAGTGAAAAATTTTTGTTTTTTTGCTCTTTTTCAGTAAAAATGATGATTTTGTACCTTTCCTCCATAAAGTTGCATTTGCGAATTGAATTTTTGTAACTTGAAATACTCAAAGCCTTCAATCGGGCGGGTCTGAATTTTGCCTATCCTTCCCGGACGCTGTATATTGCAGGGAATCGGGAGAATCCGGTGAAATAAAAATTCAAGCCACAAATCGCGTACCTACGGCACGCGCAAACGGGTAGGATGTTGCTTTCTACCAATATTTTGTCCCTAACGGGACATGCCTCTACGTTTTTCCGCAGATATTTTGAAACGGACAATACCGGCAGATTTTGATGTTTGGCGTTTGGATAAACGGTTTATTGACGTCGAACATTTCGTTCAAACTCGCTCTCAGACTATCTTCAAACGCATTTCGGAAAGATGAAAAATCATTGAGAAGCAGTTTTTCCCTTTCGGGCTTGTAAAAAACAGAAGGGTCAAATTCGCTCTTTTTAAATAAGTTACGAATATAATAGACGCTTGGCTGTATCTTTTCTTCCTTATTATCAGCCGAATAAGCCCAGGCGTACAGAAAAACCTGCATGATTGCTTTTCTGCGCTCTTTTGCATTAACGTCAAACAGGCTTTCCATCGTGTTGAAATCCAGGGGACTAACTCTCCCGCTCTTGTAATCAACAATTCTCAAAATTCCGTCTTTCCGGTCAATTCGATCAATGAAACCCTTGATTTTTATTTGTTTACCGTTACCAATTTCGATTTCGGCGTGCATCCGTTTTTCAGAATCCACGTAATGAAACGGCGTCAGCGAGCGGTCGTATTCCAAAATTCCGGTAGCATATTTGCGAATGGTTTCGCCATAGAGATATGTCTGCCCGAGCAGCGGACGCGGGGCGTCAGCATGAAAAAAGTCCTTGGCAAAAGCCTGTTGCAAAATCGCGGTCATGTTGTTTTTTTCGGAAATTGCCTTCAGGAGGTCGGCAGTAACCAATTTTCCGCATAACTGTTTGTAGGACAACTCCATGACACTGTGCAGAATTGTTCCGAACAAGTCGTTTTCCATCGTTTCGCTCACGGATTCCTCTTCCTCAATGCCTTTCAGAACGGAAAAATAAAATTTCACGGGACAATCCAAATATACATTTATAGCGCTGGCAGACAATTGTTTATCCGATTCGTAGAGCGTCAATAATTTTGCGGTATCTTCGTCTTTTTCAATGATAAACGGCTCAACCCGCGAAGACGAAATATTGTAAATAGACAGTTTTTGCCGCATCGGAACCTTGTAATGATAGCGCAACTGGTGAATATAGCGGCTCACTTCGCCGCTTTGCATCCCTTCCGTACGGGTATCGTAGAGCATGATTACCCATTCCGCCCTGTGTATCAGGCGATAAAAATGGTATGCCCAGATGCTTTCCTGATGTTCCTGCACAGGCAGTTCAAAACCGCGCCGTAACTGATAGGGAATGAAACTGTTATATGATTTTTTGGAAGGAAAAATGTCTTCGTTGGCGTTCAAAATGATAACATTCTTAAAATCAAGCGCCCGCGTTTCCAATACGCCCATAATTTGCAGTCCCGACAACGGCTCTCCCGAAAACGGAATTTTGATGAGGTCGGTCATTTGTTTCAACAGGCGAAAATAGGTTTCGGCGGTCAGGGAAGTTCTTGTTTCCTGTAAAGTCGTCTGTAAATCTTCAATAAGATTCTGATAATGAGTAATAAATGCTTTCTCCAGGATGGCGGAATCTTCTGTTTTTTCCTGCAATTCCTTCAGGATTGCCGTCAAATAACCGGAAATTTCCGGGACGCCGACAGGCGTTGAAAATATAAGTTTCAGTAAATCAGTATCTTGAAATACCGATACGGAAATGTATATCTGGTTTTTTTCCGTGATAGACCGGATGAGTTCCGCCGATTTTTGGGGACAGACGGTTGCAATATAACTATGCTGTAAAATGGGTAAAACATCTCTGTGATAGAACATTACATCATCAGCCGTTTTTCGGACATTTCGTTGCAGCGATTGCAAAAAATCCATCAGCGAGGCAATCGGCGAACCTCCGACTGAATAGCCGAGAGTAACGTTAATGCGTGATATTTTTTTCGGAACAGACTGTAAAACAGGCATTAACATTTGTTCATCGGGTAGGACGATTGCCGTTTCGATGGCGTGTTCATTACTGAATAAATCGCTGTCAATCAATTCGTTCAGTATGTGATACAGTTGTTTTGCCTGACCAATTCGCGAAGGAATTCCAAACGTCTCAAAATGAGTGGAATAGTTTTTTTCATCCTCCATTTCAAATTCTGAGGGGAAGTTCCTCAGATTTTCATTCATAAAAAGCGAGGCTTTATTGTCGCTATCTTTCACGAAATCAGATGAATAATCCCAGTAAAAATCGGCAATTCCCTGTTTTTTAAGGTATTTCAGTAATTCCGTTTCGGAAGCCGTCAGAGCGTTCAGTCCGATAAAAATATATTTATCATATTGTAAATCAATATTTTCCGTTTTTATTTTTTCGATGACTTCTCGATAAATCATCCCTTCGTAAGCGATATGTTGAGACGAAAGCCGGTGGCGAAATTCCGCATAAATATCATACAGAATTTGCCAGACATGCAGGAAAAACTGTTGGTTATTATCCTTATTATCAGGATTAAACGATGACCAGAAGGAACGAATTGCCTGAACCTGTGCAGGTTTCAAAAAACTGAAATCCCGTTCGATGCTGTCAAAGTCGGTAACATTCGTAAAAAGTTGCTTGGCATCAATGAGATACCTGTCAATTTCGTCAAAATCGTTGAGCAGCATTTCGCCCCAATACACAAAATCGTCGAAAGTTTCCTCCGAGCCGCTTTTTTGCCTGTAAACGTCGTACAACATGAAAAGCAACCGGATATGCTCCGCCTGCAGTTTGGGATTCAGATTTTGGAACAATTCGCTGATAGTAAATATATTCAATATTTTATTGGGCGTCAGTTCAGACACATATTTGCGAAAAAACAATCCCGAACGTTTGTTCGGAAAAACAAATACAATATTCTGATAATCATCGTTATATATACTTAAAAGCCTTTCGGCTGTCTGTTTTAAAAAAGGCGTCATCCGTTTAATTTTTTGCAAAAATAATTCATTTTGCGCGGGCAAACAACAAAAATTGAAAGTAATTTTATCTATCTTTGTGCGATTTTTCAAAAAAGTATGACAAAATATTACCAGCAGGAAGATTATCTGCACGTTTCGGTTGACTGTATCATATTGGGTTTCAAGGATAACGAAATTAATGTACTGATAATCAAACGAAAATTTGAGCCATTGAAAGGAAAACGCTCTTTAATGGGCGGTTTTGTGCGTTTGAACGAGAGCCTTGACGAGACGGTTTCGCGTGTCGTCGCCGAATATACGGGAGTCGAAAATATTTACATGGAGCAGGTGGGCGCCTACGGAAAAGTGGACAGGGACCCTGGCGAGCGCGTGATTTCCATCGTTTATTACGCGCTGATTGACATGGAGCAGTTTGATGAAAAACTGAAAAGGCAACACAACACGGAATGGGTGAATATCAACAATGTAGGCACGCTGATTTTGGATCACGACCAGTTTTTAAGCGACACCGTCAAACTGTTGCGGCGCAGGACGGCGACCCGTCCCGTTGGTTTCAACCTGTTACCTGAAAAATTCACGCTGCCGCAGTTGCAGGCGCTTTACGAGGCGATTTATCAGAAACAACTGGATAAACGGAATTTTCGCAAAAAAATATTTGAAATGGACGTGCTCGAAAAATTGGAAGAAAAAGACAAATATACCTCAAAAAGAGGCGCTTATCTCTATAAATTCAACAAGGAAAAATACGACCAGCGACTTGAGGAGGGGTTCAATTTTTCGTTTATTTGAGCCGGTTTTTGAAGTGAAAAAATCTCTCTGACCGATTTTTCCTCCATTTTGACGGAAAAATATGCTGTCTGTTTCAGAAAAATTCATTTACTTTGCAAAAAATTAAAATAGCATGAAAAAAATACTTTTAACCTTACTATTCATAATCGCGCTTTCGGCGGTGAAAGCGCAAGTTTCTTTCGGAAAATCCAAACTTTTTAACGACGGATGGCAGTTTTATTTGGGCGCCGAGCCGGGTGAGAAATCGCGTTGGCAAAGCGTTGATTTACCGCACGATTGGAGTGTGAAACAGCGTCTCAGCCCCACGCTTGCCAGCGCGCAGGGGTATTTGCCCGGCGGAATCGGCTGGTATCGAAAAACGCTAACCCTCTCGAATTTTACGCCGAGTGAGATGTATTACCTTTATTTTGAGGGAGTTTACAACCGTAGCGAGGTGTTTGTGAACGGTCAGTTGGTCGGGAAACGTCCCAACGGCTATATTTCATTTCTGTACGACGTTACGCCCTATCTTAAAGCCGGTGATAATCAGATAGAAGTGAAAGTGGATCACAGCCGCCAAGCCGATTCGCGATGGTACACGGGATCGGGGATTTATCGCAATGTATGGTTAGTTACTGCCAATCAGGTACATATCGCGCAATGGGGCATTTATGCCGTCTCTTCGGTTGATAAAAAACAGGGAATTTTAGGCGTGGAAATCGCTTTGGAAAATAATACGGATTCAAATCGTAAACTGCAAATAATTAATGAATTAATTGACAGTTCCGGAAAAACGGTCGCTACCCATACCGGCAAAACGGATATCGGCGGTAAAGTCAAGAACCAATCCGTGAAAATTCAACTCAAAGTCAAAAATCCTTTGCTCTGGGATTTGGACAATCCGAACCTGTACACGCTGAAAACCAGAATATTGGAAAATGGAAAAGTGATTGACGAAACAACCACAACGACCGGTTTCCGTACTTTCACATTTGATCCGGACAAGGGATTCTTTCTGAACGGTAAGAATCTCAAAATGAAAGGCGTATGTATCCATCACGACGCCGGCGTACTGGGCAGCGCCGTGCCGAAATCGGTTTGGAAACGCAGGCTGTTGAATTTAAAGGAGATTGGCGTAAACGCCATCCGCACAAGTCATAACCCGCAATCATCTGATTTATATGCGCTTGCAGATGAACTCGGTTTGCTTGTTTTGGACGAAGCATACGATGAATGGGAGTTTCCGAAACGCAAATGGCTCGAAGGTTGGAACGTGGGAACGCCCGGATTTGAAGGCAGTTACGACTTTTTTGCAGAATGGGGTGAAACGGATTTGTCCGACATGGTTCGTCGCGACCGCAATCACCTCTCTATTTTTGCATATAGCATTGGTAATGAGGTGGATTATCCGAATGACCCTTATTCTCACCCGGTTTTGGCGGGCGGCGAAGGCACGGGCTTTACGCAAGCCGTTTTCGGCGGCTACAAACCCGACGCGCCGAATGCCGAGCGATTGGGAGGCATCGCTAAAAAATTGGCGGCGGCAGTGAAAAAATACGACGCGAGCCGTCCCGTTACGGCAGGTTTGGCAGGCGTAGCAATGTCCAACAACACGGAATATCCTTTTGTTCTGGATATTACGGGTTATAATTACACGGAATCAAGATATGCCGAAGACCACGTCAAATATCCGAAACGGGTGCTTTTCGGCAGCGAAAACCGCCACGATTTGCCAGCCTGGAAAGCCGTAACCGACAACGACTACGTTTTCGGGCAGTTTCTTTGGACAGGCATTGATTATCTCGGAGAATCAGGGCGTTATCCCTCGCGCGGATTTTACAGCGGCTTGCTCGATTTCGGAGGTTTCATCAAACCGCGCGGCTATTTCCGTCAGTCGTTATGGAGTTCTAAACCAATGATTTACATGGGAACTTATCCGACGCCGGGCAAAAACGCGCGCAATTCAATGAACGATGTTTTTTCGCAAACGAATGCCGAAACAAATTATGTGGAACGCACGCCGTCAATGGACGCCTGGAGTATCTGGAATTACAATGATAATCAAATGATTAGAGTTGTTGTTTACACCAATGCGGCGAAGGCGAAATTACTGTTGGACGGCAAAGAAATCGGCGAAACAAAAAATTACAATCCGGAAACGGGTATTATTTTCTGGGACGTTCCGTACAGGGCGGGAAAATTGGAAGCGATCGGATTGGACGCAAGCGACAGGGAAACAGCACGTTATGCGATTCAATCCTCCGGACGACCTTATGCTCTAAAAGTTGTTCGGGCAGAAAAATCCGTTGAAAAAGAAGACGTTGCACAAATTGTGGTGCAGGTAGTTGATGAAAACGGCGTTCCCGTCATGCTTTCGGACGACGAAATCACGTGTAGCGTTTCCAACAATGCGAAATTGCTTGGTTTAGAGGCAAGTAACAACGAGGATATGGGTGACTATACCGACAACCGGCAACGCGCTTTTCACGGCAGATTGCTGGCATACGTCAAAGCCCGCGAGGCAGGAACGGTGAAGGTGAAATTCACGTCCGTCTGGCTGCAAGGCACTGAAACGGAGATTGATGTGAAATGAGAGACAGCGCCGAAATACGGGTTAAAAAATCCCGTATTTCGGTGTTTTTGTGTCGTAAAACGGGTGAAATCTGACGATGCACATTGATAAATTTTATTTTCTGTCCATAGCAAGTTATTGCGGAATTGACCTGCAATCTTCCTGTTCGAGAGGGAGGCTGAAACACGTTCAGCATGACGGATTGGCGTGAAATTATTGTGAGGCTGGAAAATGTTAAAAATTAAATTTGAATGAATTTTCGATCTTATTGAATCAAAATTCGACTTGCATTTTAAGAAAAAAACTATATCTTTGCAGCCGATTTCGGTGTATATTTTGTACACTTAAATAATTAAAATTTAATATCTATGAAAGAAAGAATTAGCAAGTATCAAAAAGTAAGTTCGGGGGGGGGGGTACGCCCTTATTCAAGCCTGTTTGCTATCATTTTGCTACTTTTCGCGCTTATCGGCGTGCAAAATGCAACTGCGCAAACAAGCCCCGTAACAGGAGTTGTTTATGATGAAAACACCAATGAACCATTAATTGGTGTGTCGGTCTCTGTCAAGGGGACTACTAACGGAACACTTACAAACGCGGAAGGAGGATTTACGTTGAACGTACCGTCCGATGCGATTTTATCCGTAAGTTATGTAGGCTATCAAACAAGGGAAGTTTTGGTGGTCGGACAGCAACACATCGTGATTGCCTTGCAGGAAGACGCTCGATTGCTGGACGAAGTCGTCGTCGTCGGGTATGGAACGATGCGGAAAAAAGACCTGACCGGCTCGGTTACGCAAATCATCCCCGACAAGATTGCCGCCGAAAATCCGAAAAACATACAGGATATTCTTCGCGGTACGGCGGGAATGGCTGTTTCTTACGATCCAACGGCAAAGGGTGGCGGCTCCATGCAAGTCCGGGGACAACGTTCGGTATATACCAATGGTGGACATAACGAACCTTTAATTATCTTGGATGGAATGATCTTTATGGGTGAACTTTCGGAAATCAATCCCGACGACATCGGACAAATTGATATTCTGAAAGACGCTTCTGCGGCCGCCATTTACGGAGCACAGGCGGCTAATGGGGTGCTTCTTATTACAACCAAAAAAGGAAAATTAGGCAGGCCTGTTGTAAATATCAGCGCTAATTACGGAATTACGCAAAAAAGTTCATACCGCGAAGTGTGGAATCCTGAGGAATACATACAGCACCGTATAGACTGGTATAAAAGAGAGACTTACGGGATAAATCCGGCTACGGGAAAATACGAAGCCTACCAAGCCGGAACCAATCCTCGTGCTTATTTTGAAAATCCTGCAAATCTGGGACTTTGGGGCGTTGATTTGGATACTTGGCGAAACAACGGAACAATCAAACTCAGTCCCGGTGAATCGGACATGAGCCTGTTTGCCCGCCGTATAGGATTTGAAGCTGAGGGTGGATCGGAAATATTGTTACCTAACTTCCTTGCAGGTAAAACATTTGACTGGTATGACCAAACTTTCCGTACAGGATACAATCAGGATTACAATGCCAGCGTATCGGGCGCCAGCGACCGTATCAATTACTACTTGTCAATGGGGTATCAGACTAACGAAGGCGCTATCCAAGGCAACTATTTCGATAACATTCGTTCCAATATGAAAGTGGAAGGGAAGGTGACCGACTGGTTAGACATTGGCGCCAATGTGAATTTTCAACAACGAAGCGACGGTGATTATCAACCCAATTTGGATATAAATAATTCTGCTGCTCAAAACAATCAGATTCGTAACTCTCCTTACAGCAATTACCGTAATGAAGACGGAAGTTTGGCACACTATCCGGCTGGAACCGGTGTGAGATTGAGCCATACGAACTACGATTGGCTGAAACAATACAGGGATAATATTGACAGAGGCTACTATGTGCTCAACACCATCTTCAATGCAAAAATAACGTTGCCTTTCGGCTTTAGTTACACCTTTAATGCGGCGCCCCGGTTCCAGTGGTTTCATAATTATTCCTGGAATTCTTCGGCTGAGCCGGATACGTCTCACGGCGGGGAAGTTAACAGGGAAAATCGTTGGAGATTCGACTGGTCAGTCAATAATCAGATTCACTGGGATAAAACTTTCAATCAAGTACACAAATTTAATCTGACTTTGGTGCAGGAAGCCGAAAGGCGTCGGTCTTGGCAGGACGATATATCGGCAAGTCAATTTGAGCCTTCGGATGCGCTGGGTTTCCACAATACGGCCAATGCAACACAGGTAAGCGTCAATACGCAAGACACGCAACATTCCGCCACCGGCATGCTTGCCCGTCTGTTTTATTCCTATGCCGACCGCTATATGCTGACGGGCTCGATCCGTCGAGACGGTTATTCGGCTTTCGGACAAAGCAATCCTTATGCTACATTCCCGTCTATAGGCGCTGCATGGACATTTACCAACGAAAGTTTCTTCAAGTGGGAACCCATGAATTACGGTAAATTACGTGTTTCATGGGGGAGAAACGGTAACCGTTCGCTTGAAGACCCTTACGTTTCGCTTTCCAATCTCCAAACGGGCGGTGAAAACCGGTATGTGTACATCAATTCCGCTAATACGCCGGTTTTTTTCCATTATTTACAGATTAGCCGCATGGCGAATCCGAACCTGCAATGGGAAAAATCGGAACAAATAAACTTGGGACTTGACTTTGGTTTTCTGAGGAATCGAATTGCAGGTAGCATTGATTTCTATTCCACCACCACCCACGATATGATTATGAGTCAGCAATTGGTAGCATTCGCCGGATTTGACAGGATGACCACCAACCTTGGCGAGGTGTCCAACAAAGGGGTTGATCTTTCCATTACTACAATGAATGTCAGAAA
>JAITMT010000109.1 GCA_031277235.1 Tannerella sp. | reverse complement strand
AGCGCGACATCGGTCAATGTCTCCAGACTGAAAATGCTTTTCCCGTTGTTTGTCCTTGCAAAATGCGGAGTAATCACGGATTCAGGCATATAGAATCCGGTAGTTACCGCATCGCCCTTATCCGAAATATTATACCGGTGAACCACGCCTGAAATCAAGATATATTCCAGCAGGTTTTTCTTCCCTTCCAAAAAAACAGTGTGATTTTTAGGCAGTTCAACAATAGTTGCCTTCTCAAGAAACAGTTGTTTTGCAGATTCCGACATGATTCCGAAGTCGGCTAAAATGTTTGACAGGGCGGAGGTCATTTCATTTTTCACTTATTTGCTTCTCTTGATTTCAGGCGCTTGGCGTTGAGGATTGTATCAGCGGAAAAGCTGCTCTGCGTCGGCGACGTCGGTCTTATAGAATTTGCCGTCCGCAGATTGCATTTTCAGTTGACTACAATTTGTAGCCAACTGACTTCCTTCTTGTTTTAAGCGTGTTTTCAAAACGCTCCAATACTTGCGTGGATTGGGACTTTCCGTCAATACTTCAATTACATCTACAATAGAGATGTACCACTTCTCCGCTTCCGTATCCCACAGCGAGCGGACTTTCCTGTTTTCAAACAGTTTGATACTTGTTTCTTTTGTCATGATTTTATAACTTATCTTTTTGTTTATGTTCCCGTTCGATTTGATACTCCAGCACCGCCCGGCTCCAGTTGTTTTCAATGGTTTTGTTGATGTAGAAAAGGGCTTGTTTAGGGTCTTTGATTTTTCTCAATATCGTAGTATGATGTCCCCAAGGAACAAGTGCAAATTTCCGAACAATTTGTTCTAAAATTATATTTCGCTGATTATCAATATTTTGAATTTGTTGCACAACTTGTGCAACAAATTGGTTGTTGTTTTCTAATTGTTGCACAGGTTGTGCAATAATTATGTTTTCAGACATTTGAGCATAGAAAAGATAAAATCTTTTCATCATAAACAAATTGTCTTTTGATAGCCCCGCCATCTCCGGAAATTCCTCCCGCAAATCCTTGCTCAGCTGTTCGATGAAACCGCTACCCCATTTGGCATTTTCCTGTTTTTCGGCGATTTGTCTGCCCATATCCCAGTACAGCAAAATCATCTGGCTGTTCACCGAAAGAGCGGCTTTGATCTGTCCCGTTTTTATTTGCTGCTTCAATCGGTACAGCCAATCGCTGTATTCCGAAAGGTTTATCGTTTTATCCATGATGTTAACTGTCTATCACTTCTTTTCCTCCACCCTGAAGCTCATCATCCAGTTGATGCCGAACCGGTCGGTCAGCATGCCGAAGTATTCGCCCCAGAAGGTGACTTCCATTGGCATCGTGACCTGTCCGCCGACGGCAAGCGCCCCGAAAATCCGGTCGGCTTCTTCCCTGTTTTCGGCAGAGACGGAGATGGAAAAGTTATTGCCGGGCTTGAACGAGGGCGCCCATTCGCCGCCGACGTCGCTTCCCATTATCATGGATTCGCCGATGGACATGCCGACGTGCATCACCTTGTTTTTTTCAGATTCGGGGATCTGATGTCCTTCGCTTTGAGGCATGTCACGGTAATAACCGATGTAGATGATTTCGCCGCCGAAGACGGACTTGTAAAAGTTGAATGCTTCTTCGCAATTTCCGTTGAAGTTCAGGTAAATGTTTAGTGTTGCCATTGTTTTAAAGTTTATATTGTTTATACTCTGTAGATTATATTATTAAATACTCAATTCATCCGGCAATAAAACTTCTTTCGCTAAATGCCGGCAGCGCGGGCGGGTCTTCATAGAAAAATCGGATGTCGTCCTTGCTGTCCGTCAGTCCGAGGCTGTAAAGAATGGGCACGTAATGGTCGGGCGTGGGTGCGGCCAGTTTTCCGAGGGGATGGCTGTTTTCGTAGTTGATGATATTGGCAACGTTGCGTTCGTCAATCTGTTTTTTGACCCAGGCGTCGTATTCCGTTTCCCAGCCGTAAGGCGTCATGTCGCCTGTTTGCATTTTTTGCATGGCAAGTCGCAGGTTGTGGATAAGCGAGCCGCTGCCGATAATCAACACGCCTTTTTCGCGCAGCGATTTCAGTTGCCGGCCGAGTTCGTAGTGATAGTTTGGTTTGGCGTAATAATCGATGCTCAACTGGAAAACAGGGACGCCGGCATCGGGAAACAGGTGCATCAACATCGGCCACGCGCCGTGGTCCAAGCCCCAGTCGGCTGTTTCGGTGACGGACGGAACCATCTTCTTTACTTCGTGCGCCGTTTCGGGCGAGCCGCCGGCATGATAGTAGACCTTGTAATAATTTTCGGGAAAACCGTAGTAATCATATATTTGCTCCTGTTTGGGCGAGATGTTTACAAACGTCCCTCGCGTGCACCAGTGAGCCGAGACCACCAGCGCCGCTTTCAAGTGATAACTTT
The DNA here is from genome assembly GCA_031277235.1 of Tannerella sp. Taxonomy (GTDB): domain Bacteria; phylum Bacteroidota; class Bacteroidia; order Bacteroidales; family Tannerellaceae; genus Tannerella. The sequence goes on along the minus strand of JAITMT010000109.1, from coordinate 1,730 downwards.
TCCGCAAATCCTTGCCCAGTTCAAACAGTGCATTCCAGAACGGACGCTGCTCCCGCGAGAGCGGAATATCCATCGGATTACCGTGCGAAGTAAACAGCACAGGCATTCGCTTTTCCTGTCCGGGAAGCGTGTCCGCAAAGGTTTTCAGACTGTTAATTGTACTCATGGCTGCAAATCCCAATATTGTTTTTTGTAAAAAATCTTTTCGGTTCATTATTTTGAATAAAATTATGTTCGGAATGCGGTTAATTGCCAATCCTGTAAGGGATTATCGCCCGGTAGAAGAATTATCCACCTGCGGGATGCATTCCGTACGGAATGCAACCTTTGCATGAACGCTCTTTTCTACCGAGCGACACATTCCTAACGGAATGCGACACCAATCAATGATCGACGTTTTCTATCGGGCGACACATTCCTGACGGAAAGCGGTCTAACAACGTTCAACATTTTTTATCGGGCGAAACATTCCTAACGGAATGCGATCAAACAACGTTCAACATATTCTATCGGGCGATACATTCCTAACGGAATGCAACCTGATAACACCGCATTCCCTCTGAAGTAACTCCCTGTTACTTACGCATAAACAGACCCCAGGAACGCTTTCAGCGAGGTCGGTTGTCTGCCGAGCAAGGTCTGCAAATCGTTGCTTACGGCCGCCAATTCTCCCTGAGCCTGCGCAGCTGCAAAGCCTGCAAATATCCCGATAAATTCAGCCGGTACGCCTGCCCCGGTCAGTGTCTGAACGTATTCTTCCACCGTCGGCGAGACGTAAGCGATCTCCTTGCCGGTCACCTCCGTAATGTATTTTGCCACATCGTCATACGAATATGCTTCCACGTTGGAGATATTGTACGTCCTGTTTTCGTGCCCCGTCGAAGTGAGGACAGCAGCCGCCGCTTCCGCCATTTCCGAGCGCAACGCCACGCTTGCCTTGCCCGTGCCTGCCGGTAAATAAATGACGCCCGTCTCCAGCGCCTTTTCGCCGATAAAGAAAGGTATCATGTCCATATACAGATTGTTGCGGAGAATAGTATACGCCAGTCCGCTTTCTTTCAGCCACTGTTCCGTCTTCAGATGCGCTTCGGCAACTGCCCAAATCGGCGATGTCTCCGTTTCGTTCTTGCGCTCAAAACTTGTGTAAACGACGTGTTTCACGCCGGCTTCCTTAGCGGCCTTAACTACATTTTCATGCTGCGGCAATCGCGCCGTCACATCGCTTCCAGACACGAACAAAAGCGTTTCAACACCTTGAAAACCTGCCGTCAGCGAGGCGTAGTCGTCATAATTTCCCTTTACGATGGCAACACCCTTGTTTTTCAAATCCGACGCCTTGTTTTCATCTCTCACCAACGCCGAAATCCTGTCGGCGCTCACTCCTTTTTGCAGCAGGGCATTGACGGTCAATGATCCGAAATTGCCTGTTGCTCCGGTAATTAATATTTTATTCATTGCATTTGTTTTTAAATTATACGATGCAAATTTAAGAAAATATCTTTACATTTCGCCTATCCCGATATAAAAAAAATAACCAGCGCAGCGATGATGATTCCCACCGCCTGTGCCGTCCCGGTGATGGCTCCGAAGACGAGCGGTTTTTTCATGATCGGCAGGACGGACACCGTGAAGACGACCGCCATTGCGACGCCTACGCCCGTTAAAATCCCGACCGTCAGCGCGTCCGCAATCGATTCGGCGCCGGTCAGTTTCAATAAAACGGCAACGGC
>JAITMT010000091.1 GCA_031277235.1 Tannerella sp. | reverse complement strand
GATATGGTTGCCGGACATTCGCTGGGCGAGTTTTCCGCGTTAGTATCTTCTCAATCCCTTTCGTTCGAAGACGGTTTGTTGTTGGTGGCTAAACGTGCGAATGCCATGCAGAAAGCCTGTGAACAAACACCTTCCACCATGGCTGCCGTAATCGGGTTGCCCGACGAAGCAGTGGAAAAAATCTGCAACGGTATTACGGACGACATCGTGGTCTGCGCCAATTTCAACTGCCCCGGCCAGATCGTGATTTCGGGAACCGAAACAGGTATCGCCAAGGCTTGCGAGCAGTTGCTTGCCGCCGGAGCCAAAAGGGCGTTAAAACTGAATGTCGGCGGCGCTTTTCATTCGCCGTTGATGGAACCGGCTCGCGCCGAACTGGCAGTAGCCATTCAATCGACCTTTTTCAATTCGCCAGTCTGTCCTGTCTATCAAAATGTGAGCGCCAAAGCGGAAACCGATCCGGCTGCCATCAAAGCCAACCTGATCGCCCAACTGACATCGCCCGTGCGCTGGACGCAAAGCATCCAAAATATGATTGCCGACGGAGCAACCCATTTTATTGAATTAGGACCGGGAAGCGTGTTGCGGGGGTTGATAAGGAAGATAGATAAAGAAGCGGTTGTTAGTGAATAGTGAATAATGAATAGTGAATAGTGAATAATGAATAGTGAATAATGAATAGTGAATAGTGAATAATGATTTGGATAAACTTTAAACAATGAACTTCTGTTCCTCCATATCGAAGCAGGAAATGTCGGCTTTGCCGGTCGAAATATTCCATGGCGACATAATTGTTGTTGATAATCATAACGCAGTTCGAAAAGCCGTTGCCTATCTGTCCGCTTTCGACTGTGTCGGCTTTGATACGGAGACCCGTCCGAACTTCACAAAGCATCAGCATCATAAGGTGGCATTGATTCAATTGTCGACATCCGACCGCTGCTACCTGTTCCGTTTGAACAAATTGCGAGGTATTCCGAAACGGCTGGAAGATTTTCTGATACACGGTAATACGGTTAAAGTCGGGCTGTCATTATTGGACGATTTCCACAATATCCGTAAATCAATGGATTTCAATCCGGACAATTTTATTGACCTGCAAAAAGTAGTTCCTTCGTATGGCATACAGGAAGCGAGTTTGCAAAAAATTTACGCCATCCTGTTCGGCAAAAAAATATCCAAACGCATGCGCCTCAGCAATTGGGAAACCGATGTGCTTTCCGATCCGCAAAAACAGTATGCGGCGATTGACGCATGGGCATGTTTGCAGATTTATAAACAACTGAATCAGACTAATGAATTATTGTAAAATATTTCTGAAACCCAAGAAAGAAGAATCCCTGCTTCGTTTCCATCTATGGGTGTTTTCGGGCGCTATTGCTTTCATTGACGGCAAACCCGAAGAAGGGGATTTGGTCGAAGTATACAGTTCGGGCAATACTTTTTTGGGCATCGGTCATTACCAGATTGGTAGCATTGCGGTTAGGATTTTGTCTTTCCTGCCTGCTGTCGTCGATCAGGCTTTTTGGATAGAAAGAATAAGGATTGCCTACGGGTTGCGCGTGGCGCTTGGTCTGGCTGAAGCCGACAACAACAATATTTTCAGGCTTATTCACGGCGAGGGCGACCGCCTGCCCGGTTTGGTTATCGACATCTACGGCGACACGGCAGTCATACAAGCCCATTCGGTCGGTATGCACCACGCAAGAAAAGCCATAGCGGAAGCATTGATAGAGGTTTTAGGCGACGCGCTGCAAAATATTTACTATAAATCGGAAGGTTCTTTGCCTTTTAAAGCCGTACCGGGGCACGAAAACGAGTACCTGCTTGGCGGCGAAACCGGCACGGTTCATATTGCCCTCGAAAAGGGACTGCGTTTTCATATCGACTGGCTCAAAGGTCAAAAAACGGGTTTCTTTGTCGATCAGCGCGAGAACCGTTTATTGCTCGAAAAATATGCAGCGGGGCGTTCGGTACTGAACCTGTTTTGTTATACCGGAAGTTTTTCGGTTTACGCCATGCGCGGCGGAGCTGCGACGGTTCATTCCGTGGACAGTTCGTCAAAAGCCATTGCACTTGCACAAAAGAATATCGAACTCAACTTCCCCGACGACCAACGCCACCAAGCCTTTGCAGAAGATGCGTTTAACTATATGGCGAACATGGACAGCCGCTACGATTTGATTATCCTCGACCCTCCGGCGTTCGCCAAACACAAAAACGTGGTTCGCAACGCATTGATAGGATACCGCAAATTAAATGCCGTCGCATTTGAAAAAATCAAGCCGGGCGGGATTATTTTTACGTTTTCCTGCTCGCAGGTAATCAGCAAAAACGATTTCAGGCTGACTGTCTTCAGCGCCGCCGCACAATCGGGGCGTCACGTGCGTATCCTGCACCAGCTTACCCAACCCGCCGACCATCCCGTCAATATCTACCATCCCGAAAGCGAATACCTGAAAGGGTTGGTTCTATCGGTTGAATAGCGTACAGCAATACGAATATTTTACCCTCAATAACTGCCAATAACCGGCGGGATCGCGAAAAAAAATGCGGATTCCGCTGAGAATAATTTTCAATTATTATATGTGGCAATCATTGAGGCGCCTGGAAAAAAACGCAAAGGCTTGAACAGGGAAGAAATCATCGCTGCAACGGGATTTACCGATGGCGGAACGTTGAGCAAGATGCTTGAAGAACTCGAACAGAGCAGTTTTATCCGCGAATCAAAAACCCGCAAAGCCGTACATCTTACCATGGTTACGACATACGGTATCAAACGCAATGAATATTGGGGCAACGTCCGGTCGGAAGTAACCATGGGTGATTTGTTTCAATGAGTTAAATATAATACGATCAACATGAAACTTGAATATAGACTGCTTCTATCCATAAATAGAAATTATCAATTTGACAACCGCCATAAAGCGCATTACTTTTGCGCTGTCAAATCGAAAAATAAGAACTTATGGTTATTACCATTATTATTAAACAAGATTATAAAAAAAATGAAAAAAATTGGTTATTCAGTGGCTATTTTGATGGCAGTGTTTTGTGGTGGATTGATTATCTTATCAAGTTGCGGTAAAAATGAAAATGAAATGAGTTATGCAGGTAATTTCCTGTTTGACCAAAAAGAATTAACTCTTGAACATACTGAAAGTCGTACAGTTGTTAAAATCTTGGGTGTTGAAGGTCTTGAAGATTATGTTGTTCCAAAAGATGAATATGCGTGGGGCGCTGCGAGTGTTCGCCTTTTCGATTCAAAAGAAAATGATATCATTACGGAATATAGAAATACTTTTGAAGTTATCAACTGGGATGAACATACGAATTTCAACAAATATTTAAATCCTTTTAAGGGAGAATTTTTCTCAATAGAGAACATAGACGGCGATGTCCATATTCTGCTGAACGAAAACAGGGATGTCGAGCGCAAATTAATCATTGAGATAAATGGAGGTCCACACGGGCATGGCGAAATCTTTATAACTCAAAAGGGGGTAGAATAATTCCAAAATACATTACACACCGTTTAGAAAAAGGTGGCTGTCTTAAAGATATAGATAGCCGCCTTTTTTACATATTGGGCTTGCAAGGTGCAAGTCTATATATGTAAACCTGTTAATCAACAAAGCCTCAGAAAGGAGAATAATCAGACTTACGGACTTATTATCGGGTATAAATTTTAATGTTATCGGCAATGCGGTGGAAGCGCAGTCGAAAAGACTTGGAAAATAATCTTGATTTTTGCAGGTTCAAAAATAAAATGTACTTTTGTGGTGTTATTTTTAAATTTAAAATTATGCCGACAGTATTATCCTTGTTAGGAATGCGATTTTATTATTGGGCACGCGAGCACGAGCCTATACATATTCATGTGAAAAAAGGCG
>JAITMT010000076.1 GCA_031277235.1 Tannerella sp. | reverse complement strand
AATGCGTCATTGGCAGCGGGTGCGGTGCGATTTACTATTTCGGTTTTTCCGTATATCATTTCGGTCTTGAAAAGACAATTCAGGCGCAAAGATAATGATAATTTTGCGGAATGCAAGTGATTTGGGAATATTTTTTTATTTTGTGTGTAAAAAGGTGGTTGGGTGAATGTCTTGAACCGGGATTTTTACAAGATTTACAGAATTGACAGGATTAAAAAATCCCGGTAATCTTTCCAATCCTGTAAAAATCAAGGTTCAGACAGACAGCGCAACATTTCCCGTTTTCCACCTGTGCCGGAAATACGTTCGATTGCAAATCAAACGCCCGAAAATCAATTTCCTGTTTCCGAATTATTTCGTAGCATTTTCCAGACGTTTCAAAATGGAGAATATAAACAGGGCTGAGAGGATGCAGCAGACGATAAATATACCCCACAACATGTAAAGGTCAATTCTTCCCCACATCAAACTGCCGACGAACAGTAGTTTGTTGCCTACTGCCGTAGCCAGTAACCATCCGCCTTGCATCAATCCCTGAAAGCGACTCGGAGCTACTTTCGACACGAAAGATAATCCCATGGGACTCAAGAATAATTCGGCAATGGTCAATACCAGGTAGCTGCTCATTAACCAGTAGGGCGATACGCGCATCTCTTCGGTGGGTACTCTTCCTTCCAACAGATGGGGAGAAACCAGGTTAATGGAGGCAATCAAGACAATAACAAAGCCTACGGCGGCGATAACCATGCCAAAGCCGATTTTCTTGGGGGTCGAAGGTTCTTTTCCCCTCTTGTTCAGCCAACTGAAAACGCCCATGACTAACGGAGTCAGCGATACAATGAACAAGGGGTTAAACGACTGAAATACTTCGGGACCAATGGGATTCTCGGCAGAGTATCGGGTGGTGAAATAGTAACAAACCGCCCCAAACAGCAGGAAGATGATGCCACCGATAATCCGTTGTTTAACAGTTCTGTTTTGCAGAGCAAGAATAGCGCCTGCAATGGTTGCAATGACACAAAGAATGGACTCCAGATTGAAGAACAGGTATGTGAACGACCCCACTTTGGTTACTATGTAGTCCCGTGCAAAATAGGTTAAGGTTAATCCATTTTGATGGAACGACATCCAGAAGAATATCACCACAACGAACACCATAATCAATGCGCCGACCCTTGGTTTCTCCTCTTTGGTGGAGTTGGTAAATATATAGGTTACAAAAGCCACAAACAAACCTATTGCCAACCCTGACTTGTAGTCCAATTCAACGATATGGGTAGCCCATCCCAGCAGATGAATCAGCCCGCTGGTGATAATCATCAAGCCAAAGGCAAGCGCCAATCCCCACGTTTTTTTAGAAGCGTTGCTATCAGCGCTCTTTTCTTTTACTTCCACAATCTGTTTTTCTTTATTGGGCAACGTTTTATTAAAGAGTATATAGACCAACAAAGAAATAATCATGCCCACGGCGGCTATGGCAAAAGCCCAGTTATAACCTGTAGAGAAAACATTCACATAGTTTTGAGCAAATGCCGCCAGGTCAACAACCGGCTCATGATTAAGCATCACGCTGTTTGCCAACTCTTGCAACTGAGTCGTGTTTTCGGGTGTAATGGTACCGTCCATCATCTTGTGGCAGAGGGCAGGTAATCCTCCATGATGTTCCAAACCGTGAATTTTCAACCACCAGCCTCGAACACCCGTAGCAACAAAAGGTGCAAAAAAGGCGCCGATGTTAATTCCCATATAAAAAATCATAAAAGCCCTGTCTCTCAGATGTTTATATTTTTCAGTATCGTACATCTGTCCTACCACGGCTTGCAGGTTGCCTTTGAAAAAACCATTTCCGAGAGCAATCGTAAAGAGTCCTGCCAAGGCAACGGCGAGCGGCATGTTGGGCAAGGCGATGATGGCGTAACCGGCAAACATGATGATTTGCCCCAGCAAAATGACAAATTTATACTTTTTTGTCCAGTCGGCAAGCATACCTCCAAGAAGCGCCAAGGCGTAAATGGCAAAGTAAAACCAACTGTAATAATCTCCGGCAACCGCTTCGGAAAGTCCGTAACGAGCTTGCAGAAAAAGCACCAGGATAGCCATCATGGTGTAAAAACCAAAGCGTTCTCCCATGTTGGTAAAGAAAGCTACAATTAATCCCTTTGGATGATTTTTGAACATAATATTAAATTTTATGAGTTATTGATTTCTATTTTGTTATCTGTCTGATTCCGCCCGTTTCGGGGTAGAAAATCACTTTTACGATTTCCCTTTTGTCTTCCAGGATGACGGGCATAAGCGACTCCTGCGTGCCGAACTGCACAAACGGCTCTTCGCGTTTCAGGACGGTTTTGTTCGCCCGCACGATTTCCACGAGCGCTTTTCCGGGTACATTATATATGACGCCTTTCATTTCCTTTTCCTTCTTCGCCGCTTCCTTCGCGTCCAATACGGGAGCGCGTTCCAATGCCGTAAGATTCATATATACAGGCTCTCCCGCCAAATCGTCATCGTCTAAAATGCCCAATTTTGAAGAAAAACGGAATAGCACTTCGTGCTCCAGTTCGTCATCGGGCAAAATGGAAATTTCAAAAGACGAGGTTTCTTGCGTTTCCGTACCGGTAAAAAGTTTGGTCAGCGCTTTTTCCTGTTCTTCCAGTTTACTGATTATCAGTTTCATTGCCTCTCCGTCGGGGGGCATGTTGTCCGCGTCGCCCGTCAGAATGTCCGTTTTGCTTTCGCGCAGGCGATATATCTGTTTTGCAGCGACTTCCGCCTGTTTGGCTACCGAACCTGCCATCAGCAATTCTTCGGTAAGCGCCGGAATCGTGGACGCGGCGTTTGCGGCGTTGTTATCCGGTCGTTTTCTGGACGAAGGCGCTGTTTCGGGCGTAAATTCCGCATTGATGGCGCAGAGCAAGCCGTCGTCCGTCAGATAGACAAACGGGGCGACCGTTTTTTGCTTGAACTCAATCTTGTATCTGTTGTTTTCGTCGGGGATACCCTTGTTGGTGAGCGTTATATCGCCAAGTTGATAATAAACGCGGTCTTCCGCAGGCACGTCTTTCACGCCGAGATATTGCTCCGCCCACCTGTAATAAGGTCCTGCCTTGATCGAAATTTTTGTAACTTCTGCATTGATAATAAACGAAGTACGGGGCAA
>JAITMT010000060.1 GCA_031277235.1 Tannerella sp. | reverse complement strand
TGCTTGCCAATACCGGCGTAAAAACGCTTCCGACCGGTCTTACTGCGACGAATATCAACGAAAAGTTTCCAATGAGAATGGCACAACTGGACAACATCTCCTATTATTCTGAAGGCGAGTCTCTTCCCATGTATGGTGAAATATCGAACTGGGGGAGTACGTATGACTGCGAGATGATTCGCGCCGTTGCCAAAATTCAGGTGAAACTGGGAGAAACGTTTACGGATTTGACGGGCGGTTCGCCATCCTGGCCCAATGATATATATTATCAGTTTAATTTTCTTCCGCCCGGAGGAGATATTCAACCGGCTAATACAGTTGCGTATCACACTCTGTCTCTTGGATATAGTACCCCTCCTAATGTTGATTTCAGACTTCTGCAGGATGATGCACATCCCTCCGATCCGAAAGCAGTTTATGTTTACGAATTTCGTTCGAGTACGCAAGTTGTATGGAACGCTTCTTCCGTTTTAGACACGGATTTCGATCCGGGAAGACCGCATCTGATGCTCGTAGATGCTGCTAATCAGGCTTTTTGGCGTCTGGATTTCTACGATTCTCATCCAAGCCGAAAAAGATTTATTGATATAAAACGTAACTGCCATTATATCTTTACGATAAACAGAGTGAGCAGTCCGGGTTATACCAACCCGGGGAATGCTACCCAAAATCCAGGCAGCAATATCGAATATACCGTAAAAGTGGATGGCGCTTACGATCACATCACATCCAACGGTCAGTATGCCATCGCAACGAGCGTGGATTCGGCTTTTGTCAGGGCAGATACCGCCAATGCTGCCATCGCAAAGGTACGATATATATTGGGTACCGGAATGTCTTCGCTGGGAACTGCGGTTGACACAGTAATGACTACCACCGGTTCCGGTTTGACAGTTAATTCACCGATAAAGCTTAAGCCTACTCCATCGTCTGCTGACGTTGTCGTAACGACGACGGGTTCATTTCAGGAGGATTCAATTATATTTAGACTGGGAAATATCGTGCATAAATTATACGTAAAAGCAAAATAACAAAAAGTTTGGGTTCATAAAATTAATATTAAAAAATGGGAAGGAGGAAAAAACAATTTTTCCTCCTTTTTGTACTGGGATTTTTCTGATTTTTTTTTGATTATTTTGATTTCGCTCGCGCCGATTTGCAATCGGCGTGTATTTCTATATTCGACGCACCGATTGCAAATCGGCGCGAGCAAAAAATTATTTTGATTATTTTGATTATGGAAACTCAATCAAAGGAATCATGGGAATCGGGAAAATCACAGTCCGGACTATTCGGGAAGGCGATTTCCCTCCTTATCCACCGTGCCGATTGGACGCGCGGGATTGCCGACTACCAGCGCATACGGCGGCACGTCTTTCGTAACGACCGCTCCGGCGCCTATCATGGCGTATTCACCTATTACACAGCCGCATACAATCGTGGCGTTTGCTCCTATGGATGCGCCGCGACAAACTTTGGTCGGTCGAAATTCGTCTTTCCGCGAAATGAAACTGCGGGGATTGACGACGTTGGTGAACACGCAACCCGGACCGAGAAAAACGTCGTCCTCGCAAGTTACGCCCGTGTACAGCGACACGTTGTTCTGCACTTTCACGCCGTCGCCCAGTACGACTTCCGGCGAAATAACCACGTTTTGCCCTATATTGCAATTTTTTCCGATGCGGCAACCCGTCATCAGATGCGAAAAATGCCAAATCTTCGTACCTTCGCCAATCTCGCATCCCCCGTCAATGACCGCGCTTTCGTGCGCAAAAAAGTTTTTATCCATGTTGTTTATTTTGGATTTTGGACTATTAGAGAAATCAAAAATTTTCTTTATAAATCAAAAATATCGCAGGCTTTTTGTTGAGGTCAGGTTTGGTTTTTGACCATTCCTTTACCGGTAATGTCCGTATAAATTCCTCATTACAAGTTATTTCGGAAGCGATGCACAATTTCGTTGAGGGCTTGCAGGTTTTGATGAAATCATCCAGCAATTTGTTGTTTCGGTACGGCGTTTCGATGAAAATCTGTGTTTCGTTTTCTGTGTATATTCTTGATTCATAGAATTTTATCCGTTCCTTTCGTTTTGTTTGCTCAACGGGTAAATAGCCGTGAAAGGCGAAACTTTGCCCGTTGAAACCCGACGCCATCAACGCCATCAAAATTGAAGAAGGTCCCACCAACGGAACAACCTGATAACCTTTCTGTTGCGCCAGCGCTACCACATCCGCTCCCGGATCGGCAACGGCGGGACAGCCCGCTTCGGACATGACGCCCACCGAAAAACCCTCCTGCAAAGGCTTCAACATGACTGCAACTGCCGTTTTGTCCGTATGTTCGTTCAACTCCGTAAAATGCAATCCGTCAATCACAATCGAAGGTTCCATTTGCTTCAAAAACCGCCGCGCCGTCCGTATATTTTCTACAATAAAATACCGCAAAGAAAGTATAATCTCCTTGTTATAAGGCGGTAAACATCTATCGTGAGGAGTATCGCCAAGCGGAACGGGTATCAAGTATAATGTGGCAGCCATTGTGCAAATGTAACAAATTTTCAGGAATACAACCCAAAATCGGTGATAATATTGTATTTTTGTAAATTAATTTACGATTTTTGATTTACGATTTTTGATTTTCCCGTCAATCTAAAATCCAAAATCCCCAAATAGATGTTAAATAAAGATTTTATAAAACGAACCAAAGAACTGTTAGGCGATGAATATGAGGCTTTTGAAGAGTCATTGGAAACGTCGCCGCCCGTGAGTATCCGCATCAATCCCCGGAAAACGGGCAAACGCTCCGAACAGCCGGTAAAATGGTGTGAAACAGGATATTATCTGCCCGAAAGACCGTCTTTTACCTTTGATCCGCTCTTTCATGCAGGGACGTATTACGTGCAGGAGGCGGCTTCGATGTTTTTGGAGCAGGCTTTTTTATATCTTGTTGAAAATAAGAATGTTACATGTCTTGATCTGTGCGCCGCTCCGGGAGGTAAATCAACGCACCTGATTTCGTTGCTATCGGCAGACAGTTTGCTGGTTAGCAATGAAGTAATTCGCTCGCGCAGCCTGATTCTTGCCGAAAATATGGCAAAATGGGGCTACCCGAACAGTCTGGTTACGAACAGCGATCCCAAAGATTTCGGGAAGCTGAAAAATGTGTTTGACGTCGTTGTCGCCGACTTGCCCTGTTCGGGCGAGGGATTGTTTCGCAAAGACCCCACCAGCCGCGACGAATGGTCGGTGGCGAATGTGGAACTGTGCGCGGCGCGGCAACGCCGCATCGTTCACGACGTTTGGGACGCGCTCAAACCCGGCGGCTACCTCGTTTACAGCACTTGCACGTTCAACACCGAAGAAAACGAAGACAATGTTTTGAAATTGTCTCAAGAACTTGATGCAGAAATAATTACCATTCCCGTCAAACCGGAGTGGAACATCACAGGCTCGCTGAAACACGACATTCCCGTTTATCGCTTTTTTCCGCATAAAACGTGGGGAGAAGGTTTTTTTATGGCGGTTTTTCGTAAAAAACCGGATGATTTTAAGGAGATTGGATACAAATCAAAATTGTCGAAAACGGCGTCTCCTTTGCAAGATTATCTGCTGAATCCCGAAAAGTTTGTTTTTCAAAATACGTCGGCGATTCCCGAAAAACAGCGTGAAATTTTCGGTTATTTATCTGATAATTTGAATGTTATTAATCAAGGTATTCAATTGGGCGAATGGAAAGGCAGGGATTTTATTCCTTCTGCGGCGCTGGCTTTATCTACGGAGTTGAATCGCGAAAAGTTTCCAAATGTGGAATTATCTTATAATGAGGCAATTCAGTATTTAAGAAAAGAAACGCTTAATCTGTCCGCCGGTATTCTCAAGGGATTTATACTTGTTCATTATCAGAATGTTCCGCTCGGATTTATGAAAAATATCGGCAACCGCGCCAATAATCTTTATCCCAAGGAATGGCGGATTCGGAAGTGAGGAAAAAATCACGGAGTGATTTTTTATTTGAGGATTTGAAGATTTGATGATTTGAGGATTTTGGGAAAACAGGGGTAAACGGGCGGGTGGATTTTATCTGTTTCATCACTACGGGATGCAGGGCTGTCAAGTTCTACTTTTGAAACCTCATTTCCACCTAATTTCTCCAACAAAACGACCTCAGTAGCAGAAAATGAGATAAATACACACAAACCTCATTACCTCATTCTTGCACGAAAAAATGAGGTAATGAGGTTACATGAAGAAATCTCTGTTGCTACCTACTACTGAGGTCGTTTTGTTTGGAAAATTAGGTGAGAATGAGATTCTTTTCGGACAAAAACCTCATTTTCGGGTTATTTTATGCCCTAATTCCGGTCATTTGCAAACAAAAAATTGCCCCTGCCGTCGAATTGTAAAAAAAAATTCCACTTCTCTTAAAACTTGACAGATCTTTTGGAGTTAGCCCGAACGGGTATAATTTTCATAACTGCAGGTCAACAATCTGCGGCTTTTCCTCATTCCAAAACATGACAAAATGAAGTGAAGATTGCCCTTTTTCCACAGCGTTTGTAACGCCGACGCATTTTCCACACTTCTGTCCGCCTGTTATTGAAACCGTGCCCGGCAAAATTTTTTTTCCATTTTTTTTTGTCAATCCCGAAAATATCCGTACATTTGCCATTCGTTTAACGATAAAACGACCTTAGAGATGGACAAGTATTTAATGATAAAGACGAGAGACGAACTCCTGCGTATCAATATCGAACATATTTTATATTTCGAGGCGGATCGCAATTATACCAAACTACTTTTGGCGGAAGGCATCCAATTCACGTTTGCCGTGAATATCGGAAAAGTGGAGGAAATGCTTGCGGCGCAACTGGCAGATGTTGATACGACGTTGATAAGAGTAGGAAAAAGTTATATTCTGAACAAGAAACACATCTTGCAAATCAACCTGCCGAAGCAGAAATTGCTGTTGCTTCCCAGCGAAGGAAAACCGCGCGAACTGACCGTTCCCAAAGATCCGCTCCGGGCGCTGAAGGAATCCCTTGAAAACGAGGTGGCAGGCATGAGTAAAAATGACGAAACCGCAGAATCTTAGAGCAATATGAAATTGACAATCGGCAAGGCAACAGACAACGACATCGTGATTGACGACCCCTACATGAGCCGCCATCACGCCGTGCTTTCGACCGGTGAAAACGGAGAATTGATCCTCGAAGACGCCGGTTCCACCAACGGAACATTCGTCAACGACATCCGGATCGTCAAGAAAAAAGTCGTTCCCGAAGACGGCATCGTCCTGGGCAAGGAATACACGCTGACCATCAATGAATTACTGCACAAGGCGGATGATTACAGCGACGATTTCGGGAAACTGAAACCCGTTTACGACGATTACATACGCGAAAAAATCCGCATCCAGTCCAGAAATCAATTCAAAACCAGACTGTTCCAGTCGCTTCCTTTCGCCCTCATCGGAGTCGTGGGCGTGATATTCGGTTTTTTGGGACATGCCCACAAAGGCTTGTTCATTTTCAGTTTCGTGTTAGCCGTTTTGGCACCTACCGTCGGCATCTATTTCGGTGCGCGCCAGGCAGCCAAAATCCCCGCACTGTTGCAAAATCTGGCAAACCGGTTCAAAACAAATTACGTCTGTCCCAAATGCGGCACCTTTCTGGGCGAAATACCCTACGAATCGCTGAGCAACAAAAAACAGTGTCCCGTTTCCTCGTGCAAGGCAAAATGGATTCGTACATAAAAAGGAAGAATTTGTACAATAACCGCCCCCTTTTGTACGTTATTAACAAAAAGAAGCATTCTGCCCGGTTATTTCCGGAAGAAACTTCATATCTTTGTACGTTGAATGATTAAAAAATTTTTACAGTTATGATAGGTGAATACACATTCGTTACGCTGGATAACGATATGCTCACAACCGGAGATGCTGTTTTTGTAGATATTGACGAGCAGATGAATACGGAGATGGATTTTGTCCAGATTGACGATTCATTTGATTTCGCGGATATGGACAATGGCTCCGATTTCATTGTTATGGATGATGTGGATATGATTCATGATTCGGACATTGATTCCTATCTGTCCGACATCAATGAGTCCGATGTTACCATCATCTTATGATTTCGGTTAAATGTCCGCATTGTAAAGTAGGATTGAAAGTTGACGAGACGAGGATACCGGAAGGCATCCTGTCTTTCAAGTGTCCCAAATGCAAAAAGGACATTCCCATTTCTTTCATCGAACAGAAACTGGAAGAACAAAACAGTGCGGGCACGGTAGTGGTCGTACAGAAAAGTCAAGGCATCGGAAAACTGATTGTGATCGAAAACGAATACACTCCGTACCAGGAATTTCCATTGCAGGAAGGAGAAAATACAGTCGGTCGTAAGGCAAAAAACCGTACGGCTGTTTCCATTTGCATTCAGACCGGCGATAAAACAATGAGCCGCAGCCATTTAAAAATAGAAGTGAAAAAAAATCCGAAAGGCGGATATTTTCATTACCTTTCAGACAATAAAAGTATCAATCATACGTTATATAATGGAAAAAACATCGAAAGCGGAGACGTTGTCGTGCTGAAGGATAATGACGAGTTGATTCTCGGGCAGACGACCATCCGTTTCAACGAGTAAAACCTTGAAGAACGTATGATGAACATTACATTGGAACGGCCTTTCTCGGCAACGGAAAAAGGAAAACGTCAAAACAACGAGGATTATATTTATCCGCTCTCGGAACTGGCTACGCCCAACGAGCGGCTTTTTATGGTCTGCGATGGAGTGGGCGGCTCGGAAAAGGGAGAAGTTGCCAGCGCGCTCGCCTGCGACTCGTTTGAGACCTTTTTCAATACTTTTCTGGAAGACGGAGACCCCTCGGAAGATTTTATCAACAAAGCCATCCACTACACCGAATCCCGTTTCGACGAATACACGGGCATCAATCCCGACGCTTCGGGAATGGCAACCACCATGACGCTGCTATACATTGGTAATGAAGGAATTACAGCCGCATATACCGGTGACAGCCGTATTTACCAGTTCCGGCAGGGACAAATCCTGTTCCGCACCGAAGACCATACATTGGTCAATTCGTGGGTCAAGATGGGAAAAATCACCCCGGAAGAAGCCGAAATCCATCCGCAAAAGAACGTAATCACCAGAGCCATAATGGGTTCAAAGTATATCACGCAGGCAGATGTACACCTGATAACCGACATTGAACCGGGCGACATGTTTTTCATGTGCACGGACGGCGTAACCGAGACGCTGACGGACGAAAATCTGACGGAAATTTTTACACGCGACAAAACCGCCGAATCCATCAAGAATTCCATCGTGGAACACTGTATTAATCAGGCAACTGACAACTTTTCCTTTTATATCATTCCCATACTCGATACAAAGAAAAATACCGGTTTTAAGCAAAATATTTTCTCTTTCTTTTATTCTTTTGCATAATTATTGTATCTTTGCACGGAATTAGTAATACGAAGTGTATTCTGCTATGAATTTACCGAATGAAGTTTTTTTACAGAACAGGAAATACCGGATAACGGGTACCATAGGGCAGGGAGGCTTTGGCATAACATATCTTGCCGTTTGGAATACCGAAGTGAAAGGCGGGCTGGGGGCGATGAAAACAGAAGTCCCGGTCTGCATAAAGGAGTATTTTTTCAAGGATTACTGCTATCGCGACGAACATTCGTTCCAGATAAAAATTCATTCCAAAACGGGCGCCGAACTCTTTGACAAGTTCAAGGAAAAGTTGATCAAGGAGGCGAATATCCTTTCGGAAGTGCATCATCCGTACATCGTCAATGTGCTCGAAGTTTTCGAGGAAAACAACACGGCATACATCGTAATGGAGTATATCACAGGTTGTTCGCTCAAATATATGCTCGACCATGAGGGGACGCTGCCCGAAAACAAGGTGTTGAAGTATGTTCATCAAATCGGAAATGCCCTTGAATTTGTACATGAAAAAAACATTGTACACCTTGATATCAAGCCCAGTAACATCATCATAGACAAGGACGACAACGCGCGGCTGATAGACTTCGGCGTCAGCAAGCGCTATGACATCGAACAGAGCGACACAAGCACGACAACGCTCACACTGTCAAAAGGTTTCGCCGCCATCGAACAGTATGACGAGGAAGGGACGCAAAACTTTTCGCCCTGCCCCGACATCTACTCGCTGGGCGCCACGATGTACAATCTTTTAACGGGCATCATTCCGGTCGAATCCATTCTTCGCATTACGAAGGAAATACTTCCCCCGACGGCTTACAACTCGAACATTTCCCCTAAAACCGAAAAGGCCATTCTCAAAGCGATGGAACTGAAACCGGAAAACCGTTTTCAAACCATCAGGGAAATGCTGGCTTCTCTGGATACTCCGACTTATGAACTGACTGAGAATCTATTGGTTGAAACGAAAAATCCTTTTGCGGAAAATGGAAAAACAGAGTCCGGCGATCCGTCCTCAAAACCGCAGGACGAAGAAGACCGTACCATACCGCTTGTAGCCCTCGCGTCGTCGTCCGGGACTACGACTGGAATGCGCCGCCGCAGAAGACGGAAGAAAAGAAGAAATACCAGACGTACCATTCTTTCGATTGTAGCCATACTTCTTTGTGCTGTTGTCGGTTATGGGCTGTACACCTATTTCACAGGCGGTAACTGGTCGCCCAAACAGTATTTCAGTTCTCAAAATGCGAAAGACACGGTGCCTGCCAGCGACAATCCGGCAAACACGGCAATTCCGGCGGACAACAAGCCTTCGACCACAGAGTCCCAGACCTCAACAGAAAACAACGGAACAGAAAATACGACCGGAAACGACAATTCCGCCGTTAAAACCAGCGAAGTCAAGGACAACGGAGAAAATGTCCAGACATCTCAAACGGCAAATACCGGAAAAAATGACGGTATTATTTCGTATGCCGAGCAGGAAACCGCACGGAAAGAAAGTGAGTATCAGAAGTTTTACGCATCAGCACAAAATAATGTCCAAAATAAAAAGTTTGAAGAAGCCAAGTCGGATATCGAGAAGGCGCTGGAAAGGAAATATACGCAGGACGCCTCGAGTTTACAGAAAATGATCAATGAGAAACTGGACGAAAAAGCGCTGGAAGATGCTTTTGCCCAGTATAAAATTATGGGTGAATTTGGCAGTTTGAAAATCGTGATGCGAAAGGATAATAATCGTTTTGGAGCGCTTGACCAGAAAGGAAAGGAAAAAATACCTTGCCTATACATGACGTTTGATCCGGTGGATGATGAGCTTATGGGATTCCAGCGTGAGGAAGACAATCTTTATGATCTCTATAACCGGATGGGTGAGCGAAAAAGTACGGGACTACCTTTGAAATAATTAATTGAAACAGAATATGAAAAAAACATTCTATATATATTGTCTTTTACTGCTTACGGTTACAATCTTTGCCCAACGGCAAACGGACTATAACCTGAAGGGAGACGAGGCTATGGAACGTCTGGAGTATGAAGAGGCTAAAATACATTATCAACGAGGTGTCCCCGGTTGTAATTCATACAGTATCAATCAATTAACAAAAATATGGTTTGCCGATGAATCCATGCATGCATCCATGCGCTATGTGATGGGCAAATGTCTGGAATGTCTGGATTCCAGGGCTACCGAAATGCAGGATACGGCAAGTATCAATAAATTAATCCTTTACTATACGGAAGGAATCGGTACGCCGGTAAACGAAGGCAAAGCCAACTTCTGGCGCGAACAGTTGGCGACGATAACGGGGTCGAATACCCGTCCGGGGACGAATGTTGATAACCCGTATGTGGAAAATCCGTATGTGGAAGATGCGATAAATAAGGAAAGGACGCAACGGGAGGCTATCGAAAGGGAAAAGAACAGGACGAGATTTTTTTTCGGATATTCGTATAACGCGCTTGCGCCTGTAGGTTTGAAAGTGGGCGTTCTGGGCAAAAGCGTCGGCGGTTACGTTTGCTTCAACAGCAATTTGTCCAATCAACAGGCTGACAGGACATTCGATTCCGGCTTGATTATTCCCGGACTTGACAACGTCGGTTATGCGCATTTGGGCAACAAGAAAATGAATGCCATGCTTATTACCGGCGGCTTGATTTTCAAACCGTCGCAGCAGTTTCTCATCTCGGTGGGTGGAGGCTATGTGAAACGGGAGTTGTTTTACGATTTCAAAACAACCGATTTGACAGTAACCGACGGAAGTTCGGAGACGTTTTGGGCAAAATACGACGAACCTTATGAAGGCGCCGTTATGGATTTGGACGGAACGCTCATAATCGGAAAACATTTTTATATTTCGCTGGGAGGCAGTCTTTTAAAATTTAAAAATTTTTACGGTAATGCCGGTATCGGCGTATTTTTTTGATAAAAGTAAAAAGTTTAAGAAAATGAAAAAAAATTGGAGTTACATATTATTAATATCTGTCGTCGTTTTTCTTTCGGGTTGCATCGAAGATCCTGAGTTTTCGAGAGATATGCAAAACGGAGGTTCGCCGGTTTTCAGTAATAACGGCGTGGAATTTATCGCTAAAACAGCCTCGACCATCGAGTTTTCGGCTGAGATCTTGAAAGAAAACGGATATAAAATAACGGAACGCGGGTTTGTCTGGTCGTTGTCCCCCAATCCGACCCTCGAAAACGGCAGCAAAATTCAGGATACCGGCACAGGAATCGGGACATACTCCGGTAAAATAGAAGGATTGCGCGGAAGTACAACCTGTTACATCCGTGCATATGCCATTAACGAAAGAGGTACCGTCTATGGCAACTCCGAACTGCAGGAAACGACCAACAAGGGCACAGGCGCCGTTATGACAACGGCGGCAACCGACATTCACGCCGCTTCGGCAACAGTCGGCGGTAAAATCCTGGATGCCGGCGAAGGTACAATCAAACGGCGCGGCGTCTATTACTCCACTTCAAAAGATTTTGTTCTGAAAGATTCCGTTGAAAGCACGTTCACGACCGACAGTTTCACCTGCCATTTATCGGAACTTGAGTTATCTACGAAGTATTATTTCGTCGCTTTCGTGGAAAATGATTTCGGAATATTCTCCGACAATATACCTGATTCGCTGATGACTCTGGACGGAGTGCCACAAATCGGCAGAATAACGAACATGATCACCGGTTATAACGATGTAACTCTGTGGTCGAGTTCAAGCAACAGCAGAGATACCACCGTTCAAATTGTTGAGCGGGGATTCTGCTGGATAGCTTCGACAAGCCCGTCAACCCCGACAATCTACAACGATACAATACACGTAGCGCTTACCGGTCCATTTACGACCAAGATTGAAAATCTGGCTTCCGAACAGCAATATTGGGTACGTGCATACGCCAAGAGCCAGTACGACAGTATTGTATATAGTGAGCCGACAGAAACTTTCACTACCTTAACCGATAGACCGGCTGTAATGACGGAGGAAGTTTCCAATGTCCAGAATGCAAAGGCGGATTTTTCGATAAGAATTATCAGTGAAGGTAAAAGTTCCATAAAGGAAGCAGGTATTTGCTGGTCGTACACCAATCCCAAGCCTACGCTGTCGGATAATAAACAGGCTTTGACACAGGAAATAGGGGTGCGATATAGCGGAACAATGAATGTAAAGGGAGGAAAGACCTATTATTACCGTGCTTATGCCATTAATAACGATGATCTTGTAGGCTACGGCGAAGAAGACAATTTCACAACGCCTTCCGCCTTTACGTACGGACATACCGCTTTCAGCGGAACACCGCTTGTGCAAAAATCGAATGCCTACTTTTCCGTAGGCGACAACTTTTATATCGCAGGAGGCGATAAAGGTCCCAACTATACCGATGAATTGTGGTCATATTCGATTTCCAACAAAAAATGGTCGCAACTGAAGCCGCTGTATTCGGGTGCAGCCAAATGGCAAACTGCTGTAACCTACGGCTTGGGCGCGTTCGTCTATGGTGGCATGAACGCGAACGGAGAGCCCGTCAACGATTTCGCGTATTACGACATTCCTCCTTCCAACATGTGGCAGACGAATCCGGGCTGTCCGGACTCCCTGCATTCGGCGATTGGCTTTGCTATCGGATACGAAGTTTTCATCGTTGGCGGAAAAAACAGTAGGGATTCGGTTCAAAATACGGTGTGGAGTTTTGACGTGCCTACCAAACAATGGACACAAAAGGCTGATTTCCCGGAGTATCAATACGGTGGATTCGCTGTTGTGATAGACAATATCGTCTATGCAGGCATGGGAAGAGACTCTTTGGGCAAATGCAATCAAACCATTTTTATAAGCGAAGACGGCGGAGGCACGTGGTGGCAGAAATACCATTATCCAATTTATTTGAGTGATGTTTTGGGCGCAGTTGCCTATGGTAAAAGTATCTTTCTCGTCGCGTCGGACGTTTCCGAAAATTATTATATTTATGAATTTAATATGTCCGGCAGCACACTGGCATTGGTACAAAAATCCCGACTGCCGGCTGAATACAAAGGCAACTTCAACTGTATTTACGAAAATAACGGCAAGATATATATCGGGTTAGGTTCTACCAATACTTTTGTGGTTTACGATCCCGTTTGGGATAACGATACGAATTGAGAAAAAATTCCGGTAAAGATTGCAAATCCGAAAAAAGTGCGTACCTTTGCACCGCTTTTTGAACACAAAGGTAAGGAGAGATGGCAGAGTGGTCTATTGCGGCGGTCTTGAAAACCGTTGAACCGAGAGGTTCCGGGGGTTCGAATCCCTCTTTCTCCGCAAATATGCTGATAATCAGCGAATTAAAGGAATAATACTCAAGTCCGTTCATACGTTCTTCCGTTTATCCAAAATAAAAGAAACCTCCAATGGAGGGAAATTTATAGACACTTTATCATTGACACGACATTTGTCTTTATTTTCATTTGATTATCAAACTATTACCGTGATTTTACCAGCGTTACCGCCATCATTCCGACAATCACCTCATTGGCAACGGCTTTCCACTGAATCAACTTCAATTCCCTGTTTTCATCCAGCGGAATATCCAGAATGATGCCTGCTCCGCCGTCAATCTCGCGACCGTAAACCTCTGTAGGCTCGATATTCATCGCTTTTTCCATGTCGCGGCTGACAATACCCGTTTTAAACGCCACGCGGTAAGGACGCGGCGCATTGATTTTGAACTGCAAACCGTCCGCATAGTAATCCTGTTCGATGGGACACCACGTTTCGGGATTGGTCAAAACAAGTTCCGACCGGGTTCCGTCCATGTAATAAACTGTTACTGTTCCGTTAGTTACGCCATATTGCATTGCATTGGTCGTGCCAGCCATCAGCAAATAGGCACGCTTTGCTTTTCCACCCAGCGCCACTGAAAGGGAATCGGGATAATTGTCCCAAAGTGTGGTGAAAGCGATGTTATTTCTGCCGTCGGGAATACGGAACGGCACACCGAAAGGCGTTTCAAACACTTCATTTTTCACTGCCGCACGAAATCCCGAATCCACAATTTCGCAAGTAAGCAGCGGATGACACCACTCGCCTACTCCCTGCGTCGGCGTTTGCATCGTCGTGTAAGGAGAACGTGGAGACAAATATTCGTTCTTGAAAATATCGGTAACGCTGGCATTCAGTGTATTGTCAATATTGACGGTTTCAAATCGAGAGCCCTCTAAATCCATCTCGGGGGAATTTTTTGATTCGTAAAGGTTTGTAACTTGTGTGCTTTTTTCGTGTTCAACGGGTTGCCACCACCGCATTTTTCCCTCCTCGCGCTGTACAAATCCTTCGGAATTTGCCTGTATGGAGTTATCTTTCGGAGTTATGGGCTTGCCGGAATATGTTATTTTTACCTCAAATTTGTCTGATTTTCCGCAGTCAATTTTGATTTTGGGAAAACCGACGCTTTCAACCGCCGTCCATTTTACGGATTTTCCATTGATTTTCAATGATTTCACATTCGAAAAACGGACAGGAATTTCCAATATGAAATCACTGTTTTCCCAAAACTTGTTTTTAATCAAATAAGATTCTTCCATACCTTTCCGTTCAAATCTGTAATCCAGGTCAACATGCTGAATTTCAGCAAAATCCCAATCTTTCGGGAAGCCCGGACGGATAACGACCTTTCCGTGCAACGCATCGGGCGTAATGCCGAAAAGTCCCTGCACCACAGCGCGGGAATACACGCCGACCGGGTCGCCGAAATCGCGGTAACACTCGCCGCGCGCCGCGTCGTAGTAACTTGTCTGCCCCACGTTTCCGGGTGAATTGCCGAGATACATCCCATCCAACACCGTGCTTTTGAACAGGTTAAATGCCTCGTCCGGGCGTCCGGCAAGCCAGTAAGCCAGCGCGGTATGTCCCACTTCGGCGTGTGCAACGTTATTCAAACTCCAGGCGTAAGGCAGCCACGAGGAGGTAGAAATGGTGAAAAAGTCCAGCCCATTCTCCAACCCTCCCCAAGGAGGAGGGAGTTTTTCCCCCGAGGGGGAGTTAGAGGTGGCTTCTATGCGAATATGCGGAATATGTTCATCAATGTAGCGCGTCGCCTGATAATCCTGAAAAATGTCGCCGATTTCCGAATCAATCGCCGTATAAATAGAGGCAATCGTGGCGTGGGGATGAATCATTTTATTACCCATAAAATCCACATATTCAGCCCACCATCCCCTGTCTTTGAGCCACAGTTTTTCATTTACGGCGTTGAAAATTTTTTCCGCTTCTGTCCGGTAAGGCGCAGGATTTTCACCAATCAATCCGGCAATTTCGGCAGCGATTTTATTTGCCCTGTAATTATACGCGGAGCCTGTTGTCGTGCCGCCGCTGTTATACATCAGTGCGTCGGAAGCCCAAGTCGAAGCGTACGCCTCGTAAAGTCCGTCGCCGTCAGGGTCCCAGTTGCGCTTTTCCCATTCCAGACTGAGTTTGATGACGGAAAAAATTTGGCGGGCATAGTCCAAATCACCCGTCCATTGCAAGTGCCACAACAGTTCGTCCATATACGCCTGATTCATGTCGTAATGATGCATCTGCCTGTTATTGCGCGGATTACGGCAAATGTAGCCGTTGCTGTACATCGGAGTACCCCATTTTTTGGCGGCGCGGGCAAGATGGAGCGTGCTGTCCTGTTGCGGTTGTGGCAAAACAGGTTCTATATCAACAACTTGCGAAGCGGCATAATTGTCAAAATGAATGCGTGCGCGATCGTGCCAGCCGAGAAAATCGCCCGTATAAGCGGCTCGCCAGCCGGGTAGCGGCATTCTCCAGCCGATAGCGCCGTGCAGCCACACTTCGCCATCCCAAATGCCGTCGGCTGCCGTCGAAATCACTCCGCCCAGCGTATTGATATAGGGATCGGGCGTATTGATTTTTAGTGTATTGGCTATTTTGAAACGGGCAGTCTCGGCGTCGTTGTAAAGTTTCTCGCCCGCTGCATTTTCGACCCGGAAAAGTTCGGAATTTTCAAAGGCGACATATACTTCTTCGCCCTGTTTCAAATCAATTTCAAACGTTTTCAGTTGTTGAGGGTTGGTGGGCGCATCGAAAGCATCGGGCGGGTCTGCACCCATATCGCCGTTGCGCTGTAATTTGTCGTTTGTGATTTCGGAAATTTGGCAAATAAGCGACAAACCCCCTAAATCTCCTTCGCGGGAACTTTCTCCATCCCCTGAGGGGAGAGTCGGGCTGCTAAATTTCCAAATCGCGCCTTCCTTATCATAAAACGCCTGCACAGATACCCGTAATTCGCAGTTTGCAATTCGCAATTCATAATCCCTTTTTCCCGGTATATAAATTGATCGGCAATATTCTGTAGAATCCAGCGCAACAATCCCGTCGCCCGTTTTCAGTTTGAACGCGATATGCCTGTTTTGAGTTTTGTTGTAAATGCCGAACACGGGTCTGTCGCTTGTCTCGATCCGGAAAAGCGTGTGAGAGCCGTACAAGGCACGTGTAAAGCGGTTTTTGCCGTTCACCGACACGAAACCGTCGCCTTCGGGGCGATACTGCAACGGTCGCGGAGCGCCGGCTCGGCGCGTTTCCATTTCGTTGTACGACATATTTTCGATGTAATCGCCGACTTTCTTTGTTTGGGCAAAAGAATTGACAATGGATAATTGGCAATTGACAATCAGAAAAGCATTGATTATTAGATGTTTGTATATCATGAAAGATTTTATTCCTCTATAATCTTCACATCCCAGGCTTTAAGCATAAGTTGCTTGTTATTAGCAACTTTATCTCCCGAAAGCAACTCCGTTCCTTCGGCGAAGGGATATGCAATTTTCTGATTTTCCGCTGAAAAATTGAAAATGTAATGCAACGTTTTACCTTGTTCGTTAGTCCCTGAGCGAAAAATGATGGGGAAACGGAAATCGTTTTGCGCGGTGTAAACGCCTGCTTCTCCGGCAGTTTTGAGAACGATTTTCTCCAGCAATTCCTGCGATGGATAAGCGCCGATATAGGTCAATTTGCCTTTGCCGTAGCGGTTTTCGGTGATGCAGGGAAATTTCCCGAAAAACGGATGTTCGGCGTAGGCGAGCGGCGTTGCCGTTTCGGGAATCAAAAACTCGTACCAGTCGCCGATCTGATTGCCTTTCAAGCCGAAAGCATTGTCTTTCAGCGGTAAATCGGGAATGGTGGAATATTCCTGATAATAAAATCCGCAGGCGCGGCGCAAAATGCCGGGCGCCAGCGTGGCGCGAACGGCGTTGTATTCATTGGTATAGCCGCTTTTGAAAAACATGACAACGTGTCCGCCGTTTTTCACAAAAGCGTCAATTTTTTCCAGCAAACTGTCGGCTGCCACATACAGCGGCGGAATCACAAGCATTTTATATTGTGAAAAATCGGTCATTTTGTCGCAGGGAATAATATCAGTCTCAATATTTTGAAGATACAACGCATTGTGTATCAGACCGACAGGATAGTTGTCGCGACGCGAGTAGGGCATAAAATTGAGCGCGTGATACGAATCGTGGCTGTAAAGAATGGCGACGCGATTTTCCTTTTTCAAATTCAACAGATTTTTGCCCGTATGTTGCAATTCCCTTGCCGTCGCCTGAAACTCGCGATAAATGCGGTTGGGCTGCAAATCCTGCCCCAGAACGCCGCGCCAATAGGTTTCCTGACCGTAATGCAGCGTGTGCCAGTGCCAGTATTCCACCATGTTTGCGCCCGAAGCCAGATGGGCGTACACGTTTTGCCGCAACTGTCCGTCGTAAGGCGGATACTGCCCGCGGGCGTCCCAGCCGGTGGCTTGCGCGTTGGTTTCGGTTATCAGATAATTGCCTGATACCGTGCGCATAAAATCACCCGAATACGCAATCCACTGACCGTTCTGACCATCCTGAACGGCGTGATAGATATTGATTGCGGGAAACTGCATTTGCCGGAAACTTTCCACCTGGTCAATGTTGTGAAAAGCAGGCATAAAACAGTGAGTAACAAACTGATCCTTGCGTTTGTATTCATTGACGATATCTACCTGCCAGTTCAAAAATTCTTCCAGACGGAAACGGTTGTAACGTTCCCATTCCACTTTGTATGAGGGATTTGTAACGCCGTCGCGGGAATAAAATTCCTCCCACGAATTGATATTCATGCCCCAATAATTCAAGCCCCATTCGCGGTTCAGTTTTGTCAAATCGCCGTCGAAACGTTTTTTTACAAAATCAACAAAACCCAGAAAATAATCATGATTGTTAATTCCACGTGCTTCAACTTCATTATCAACCTGATAGCCGATAATAGCGGGATGCTGTGCAAAATGTTCGAGCATTTTTCGGATGATGCGTTCGGAGAAAAAGCGGTATTTCGGGTTGGTAATATCCATGTTCTGGCGGATTCCGTAGTATTCCCTGCTGCCTCTCGCGTGTTCGGCAAGCACTTCGGGATATTTGTGCGCCATCCACGCGGGAATGGAATAGGTTGGCGTTCCGAGAATGACTTTGATGCCTGCCGCGTGCATTTTATCGAGGATTCTGTCCATCCACGCAAATTCAAAAACGCCTTCCTGGGGCTCAAAAACCGACCAGGTGCTTTCGCCCACGCGCACCACCGACAAGCCCGCCTCGCGCATCAAACGAATGTCTTCGTCAAGCCGTTCTTCCGGCATGTATTCGTGATAGTACGCCGCTCCGTACAGCACATTGTCAAACCGATATTGCGCTGTAAGATGTTGAGAGACAGAGAAGAAAAAGCCAAGAATTAAACCGGCTGCTTTTCCGAAATTTAGAATTTTTGTTGCATTCATCCTGTTTTTTATTTTATGGAGGGGCAAAGGTCGTTAAATTTTGGAAATTAAACAACATGCGCAGACAAAACGCAATAAAAAAACTTTTTGTACGTTTTATATAAAAAATTTATACCCGAGACCGTTTTTGCATCCTGTCAGGGATGCGTCGCTAAAGCCTCCCCTAACCCCTCCGAAGGAGGGGGACTCCCTCCCCTTTGGGGAGGGTTGGGGAGGGGTTGTTTTCTACCGGGCGATACAATCCTGACGGATTATCAAATTCAGGTATAACATTAAAGTATTCATTAAAAGATAAATACGCATGAAATCAACAATCAATTATTCAAAAATCACCCTGCTTATCCTGGTGGCGGCGCTTTTGTGGGGATGCGGGAAGAAAACCGCCCCGAGCGATGCCGGAACGATACGTATTAATCCGCACGACGCCAAGGAATTTGTACCTCTGTCGGAAATCGCGGATTCCGTTAAACTCATCAAACTTCAAACGGAAGGTGACGATGTAATAGGAGATCATTTACGAATCATTATCAAGAAAAAATATATCTATGTTACTGATATACAGCAAAAAATACTGTTTGTTTTTGACAGGGAAGGAAAATTTGTTGCCAAATTGAATAAGCAAGGTCAGGGTCCGGGCGATTATTTACTGATAGGATTTGCCTTTATAGACGAAGAGGAGGAATATGTCAGTATTATTGACAATTGGGGGGATAAAATATTGAAATACTCCAATATTTCTTTTAACCTGATAGAATCATCGCCTTTCCCACTGTTGTTTATTGATGCGTGCAAACAAAATGGCGGTCTGTATTATTTTGCAACAGATCAGATTGATAATCAGGTGAATGGCAAAAATACCAATGCGCAGATACTGGTTGTTGACAGCGCCAATCACATAACGACACTGTTTGACAAAAACATTGAAACAGGAAAAGCCAACCGTTCGGCAGTTTATTACGGTGTAAATAACGAGGCTTTTACGCAAAATGATAAGGGCGAGTTGTTTGCATCCATCATGTTCGACAATACGTTTTACCGGTTGAAAGGCAGGGAGGCGTTTCCCGTTTTTACGGTTGATTTCGGAAAATACGGCATGAATAATGACATCGGAATGAAATCAACGCAAGAACAGATGGATTACATCAAAGGAACAACCCATAAGGCGACTTTTCCCATACTGAACGTCAACAATTCCGATATCCTGTCGTTTTCATACTATTTCAAGCAAAAGGTCAGAGAATTGGGATTTTATGGAGATGAAGATTCGCGCCTCTACATCGAGTTGAAACAGAGTGGGAAAACCTATCACGTGCAATACATCAAAAATGACCTGTCGAGTTTTCCCGAACGGGTTTACCTCAATCTTGGCCGTTCTTACGCTCAAGAAGTGTGGTTTGAGGACTATCTGGTTGAAGTCGTAAATCCCGCTCAATATTTTGGCGATGAGATAGATGAAGAAATGTTGGTGGAGGGTTTGGGAAAAGTTACCGCCATGGACGACCCGATTATTGTTTTGATGAAATTGAAAAAGCAATAAGTTATTTTCTATTTTGTAATCAATTTAATATCAGCGCTTTTCAAACCTTCGACCGATGCTTTGACTTTCACTTCGCCGACGGTTTGGGCGCTGCGGAGAATTGCCATGGCAAAACCGTTGTGTAGCAGTCGTTTGTTACCGGCAAAAAGTTCGTCGCTCTCGTGGTTGCCGTTATCAACGGCTATCAATTTCGCCGCGCCGGAAACGTCGAACCGGCATTCTTTACCCGAAAAATTTTTGCAAATACGCCCTTTGGCATCTATCGCATAGACTTTTACGTACTGCAAGTCCATTCCGTCCGCTTTCCAGCCGGGGTTTTCGGTTTCGATTTTCAGGGCAACGGGCTTTCCGGCAGTTTCAATCTCGTGGCGGGCGACTTCCCTGTCGTTTTTGCGGGCGACGGCGGTCAGTTTTCCGGCTTTGTAAGGCACGTTTTTCCAGAGAATCATGTTCCGCTTTTCAAGTGCGGTATCATTCTGCTGAACACCAAGCGATTGACCATTTTCAAACAGTTCCACCGCGTCGGCATTGGTGAAAGTATAAATGTCGTAATTCTTCCCCGCCTCCCGGTTCCAGTGATCGGAAACATTCAGTGTACCAATGGTTTGATCGTTCCATTCGCGGCTTTCCGACGGCTTGTCCACTACGCCGATATGCACAACCGGTTCGTCCGTGAAAATACTTTTTATCAGATATGCCTGCGGAAAAGGCTCCAGCGCATGATTGAAAAACGAATAATTCCAGCCCTTGCGGGACCAGCCCTGCGATTCGCCCCAGTATTCGATGGCGCCCCAGTATGCCAGCCCGATCATTTTCTCCCTGTCCATGCCGAAAAACGGTCTCGCCAACTCGTTGGTGGTGGCTTCGCTCTGGTAAATAATCATGTCGGGCGCGTGTTTCAGATAGTCCTGATAATTGAACCAGCGGTAATTGAAACTCGAAATTTCGGTAACGGCAGCGAGTTCGGGCGGTATAATTTTTATGTTGAAGTCGGGATTTTCCTTCGTCATTCCGCCGGCGCGGGCAGGAAACATTGCCACAGTCGTGGGGCGCGTATTGTCATAGCGTTTTACCAGAACATCCAACATGCGGTAAGTCGTTATCCCCCAGTCATTTGTAGGGAAACCGGCCAAATCTTCGCGCATCTGCAATTCGTTTCCCAAACTCCACATGATGACGGACGGATGGTTGCGGTCACGCTTTATCCATTCGGGAAGATCGTGAAACACGCTTTCCGTCCATTTCACGCGCTCCACGCCGGACCAGTAATCTTTGTTGCTCCATTTATCGTAGAGTTCGTCGGTAATCAGAATACCGTATTTATCAGCCAGTTTCAGAAATGATTTCGAATACGGATTGTGCGAACAGCGGACGTGATTGTAGCCAAATTCTTTCAGTTTTTTGAACATCCGCTCGATGGCAAATTCGTGCGCCGCCACGCCTACCGCGCCCAAATCGTGATGATTGGCAATGCCTTTGAGAAATATCTTTTTCCCGTTCAGTTTGAAACCGAACTCTTTGGAATACAGGATGGTACGGATGCCAAAAGTTTCAGAAACATTGTCCAAAACCTTGCCTTCCCTGTTTTTCAGGACGATTTCGACGGAATAGAGATTCGGCGTTTCGCAAGACCAGAGTTGCGGATTGGCGATATTTATTTTCGGGAGCGGCACTTCAACCGTTCTGCTTTTGAGCTTTTGCGGAACGGCGGTTTCGGCTTCGCCAACTTGCCTGCCATCAGGTGAATATATCCGTGCAACGATCGAAATGTCATCCGATTTGCCCCGCATTCCTTCCACCTCGACCTGTACGGCAATTTCAGCCGACTGCTCCGAAATTTCGGGCGTGGTAATGTAAACGCCGTCACGAGCAACCGCAATGCTGTCTTTTACAATCAGATACACATCCCGGTAAAGCCCGCCGCCCGTGTACCAGCGCGAATTACCCACCGTCGAGGCATAAACGGTTACTGTGTTTTCACCCTCATAATGAAGCAATTGCGTAATATCCGCTTCAAAACCGAGATAACCGTAATTGGTTTCGCCGATTTTCGTACCGTTCAGATAAGCGTCGCCATAAAGCATAATTCCTTCAAAATCAAGCAAAACACGTCTGCCTTTCCATGCCGAATTTGCCTGAAAAGTCTTGCGATACCAGCCCGCGCCGTCCTGCTTGAAACCGCGCGCGCTTTTGGCAGACGCATCCCAGGGCTGCCCGATCTGGAAATCGTGGGGGAGGTCAATCCAAATGCCCCCTAAATCCCCCTCGGGGGGGACTTGTTCTTCCATTTTAGGGAAGTCAGATGGGGCTTCGGCTTTAAATTCCCAACCGAAATTAAAAAGTTGCGTAATGCGAACATCCTTTTCCTGACTTTGCACATAACAGGAAACTATCAGGCAAATCATCGCCGAAAAAATCTTTTTCATGGCAGTAACATTTTTGTTTTATCAGTCGGCAAAGGTCGTCAAAATAAAGGAATCTTGCAATGCAAACCGAATTTTTTCTGCTGTAATGGAATTGTTTTTCTCATTTCCCGATCACCCGAAACCCGATTCGGCAGTAAAGACATTTTTTCCGGTCGCAATATTCGCGGCGAAGTTGCACAAGCGCCTGTGAATCAACGGCGTTATCGGATTTCACGCCTGCTTCGGCAAACAGTCTGGTGATGCTGTTATTTTCGGCGGGCAGTTGCTCGAGAAGCCGCATGGCGCGGTCGCAAAATTCGGGCTTTGACTTTGCTTTTCCGTAGGCGAAAAGAATCGGTACTACCGTGTTTATCAGCACAATATTTGCCGAATTTTTACCGATGGACTTGTTTTTGGGCGGCGAAGCAAAACGGAAATGATAGTGCGTCCGCCAAAACTCCGTCGGCTCGACGTTGAAGTAATTCCGTAACCGGTCAATATCTTCCGTTTCAAGTATTTGCGAGAACAGCAAGTCGTTTTTAATAAACATTGCCGCCGCTTGCGCGATGCGGATGTACGGAAAATTGTCGGGACGCATGCGCAAACTTTTGTATTGCGAAAATTCGACGGGCGCGAGGTCGTATTTTTTGCGCAAAAAATCATATTCCTGAACGAGAGAAAGATAATACGGCTCCGGCTCGGCTTTTTCGTCGTCCAGCAACCGCGCCTGTCCGAAGAGCAAAGCCTCGACTTGAAGCGGGTTGTTGCGATGTTTCAGAATGATTTTATAGGGCAAACTTTTCGCCAAATATTCGAAAGCGTCACCGTTGACGCTGAAACCGAAATTGCGCATCAACGTAATGTAAAACGCTTCATTCCAGTCCTTTCCGGAAAATTCCAGCCGCGCATAAATTTCCTTCGTTTTGCGTTCCAGCCGTTCGGTGATGAGCGCCGTCATCCAGTCGGAAATGTAAATCGGCGCAATATCTTTGAGCCTGTTCGCGCAGGGAACGGGCGTATCGCGCGACAGTAGCCATTCGATATTCTTTTCGATTTTTTCGGGAACGCGCAGAACGGCTTTTGCAATAGCCTTATTATCAGAGGTTAAAACTTCGGCGTCATCTATATTTACAACGTGTAAAATCACCGAATCGTAGGCTCTGTCCTTGTCGTGGCGATGCGCCGCCCAGTCAGATGCACGCTCGTGAATCTCCACATTGCCCGCCCAGAGCGTATCGCCAATCTTGATTTTCGCGTTAAAAAAATCGGGACCCGCATCGGTATTTTGCGTGCCGGGGTCAATGACGGCAATCTTCCGTCCGTTCGACATGGTCAGGTCGGAATCGTCAAAAAGCCGTTGTTTCCAAACATATTGCAACATTCGTTCCATCTTTTTCAAATTAAAAATTCGACATTAAAAACTAAAAGTTCGAGAGTAAAGCGTACAAATTTCAACATTTTCTTTATCTTTGCAAAAAAATAAGCAGAAAAAATGAAAATCGCGTTAATCGGATACGGAAAAATGGGGCGAACGATTGAGAAAATCGCCTTGCAAAGACGGCATGAAATAGTTGCCCGTATAGATGTTGATAATCAGGGAGATTTCGCATCTCCGGCGTTCAGATCAGCCGACGTAGCCATCGAATTTACGGCGCCCTCCACGGCTTTTGAAAATTACCTTCGCTGCTTTGCCGCGGGATTGCCGGTCGTTTCGGGCACAACAGGCTGGACGTCAAGGATAAACGAGATAAAAAACCTGTGTGAAACCGAGGGACGGACGTTCTTTTACGCCTCCAATTTCAGCATCGGAGTCAATATTTTTTTCGCCCTGAACAAATATCTGGCGAGAATCATGAACGGTTTTCCGAATTATGATGTGGATATGACTGAAATTCACCACATTCACAAATTGGATGCACCCAGCGGCACGGCGATTACGCTTGCCGAAGATATTATCTACAACCTCGAACGCAAAAAAGCGTGGAAACTCGCCGACGGGCAGCATGGCGACGGCGATTTGCTCATCACGGCGGTGCGCGAAGACGAAGTGCCGGGTACGCACGAGATTCGTTATACGTCTGATGTTGACGATATTACGATAAGACACAATGCCCAAAATCGGGAAGGATTTGCGCTCGGCGCCGTGCTGGCGGCTGAATTTACGGCGGGCAGAAAGGGATTTCTCGGAATGAAAGACCTCTTGAAATTTTAGTATAGTGTGCAGTGTTTAGAGTTTATTATGTTCAAAGTTCAAGGTTCAAAGTTCAAAGCCTCCCCTAACCCTTCCGAAGGTGGGGAACTTTCCTCCTCTCTTCCTGTTCCCCTCCCTTGTGGGGAGGGGTTAGGGGAGAGGTCGAGAGGGGTAGGGAGTGAGGTGCAATTATCGAATTATCAAATCATCAAATTATAAATTACTTATGAATTTAAAAAATATAAGTCGGCGTCAATGGATTAATTTCGGTTTCTGGGTGGTTATCATCCTGTTTTTTACGGTATGGACTTCCGTTTGGTGGCTGTTGCTGCTGTTGCCCGTGATCGTGGATATTTACTTTACGAAGTTTATCAAATGGGGCGCATGGAAAAAAATCTCCAATCCGCAGGTTAGGAGTGCTGTAAACTTGATTGATGATATTATTTTCGCGCTGGTGGCAGTGTATATCATCAACATATTTTTCTTTCAAAACTACCAGATTCCGACTTCTTCGCTCGAAAAAACGCTGTTGGTCGGCGATTATCTGTTTGTCAGCAAACTCAGTTACGGACCGCGCATACCCAATACGCCGATCTCTTTTCCGCTGGTACAGAACACGTTCCCGTTTCTGAATACCAAATCCTATATCGAATGGCCCCGCTGGGGTTACAAGCGCGTGAAAGGGTTGGGACATGTGAAACGCGATGATATTGTGGTATTTAACTTTCCCGCCGGAGATACGATTGCCTTCAAGGTGCCAAATCCGGATTATTATGCGCTGGTAGAAGAGTATGGACGCGAAGGCATTCGCCTGAACAAGAATGATTTCGGCGAAATTATGTATCGTCCGGTGGATAAGCGTGAAAATTTCGTGAAACGCTGCGTCGGAATGCCGGGAGATTCATTGCGGATTATTAATAATCAGGTATATATAAACGGAGAGATACAGAAGGACGAAAAGAATGTGCAGTACAATTATTACGTGGAAACGAACGGCGTGCAGTTTGACCAAAAAACGTTCCGAAAACTGGGAATCAGCGTCGAAGACCAACTGTACCTGTTCAATGGCAACGAGACTGACGACAGAAAGATAAGAGATATGAGATCTTACGCCAATACGCTATCTGGCATGGGTTTCTTGCCCAATGCGGAAGGACGCTACAATCCGATTTATGTGCTTCCGCTGACGAAGGAAATGCTGGAAAAAGTGAAAAAGATGCCGTTTGTAACGAATGTTGTGATAGAACCCGATTTCAGCGCAGGCTCGCATGGCGTCTATTATCCCGTTGACGCCTATTTGGGTTGGTCGCGCGACAATTACGGACCGATTTGGATACCGAAAAAAGGCGCAACCGTCACGCTTGACGAGAAAAATCTGGCGCTGTATCACCGCTGTATCCGGAATTTTGAAAACAACGATCTCGAAATTCGACCCGACGGCACGGTGCTGATTAACGGGCAACAGACAACGACTTACACGTTTAAATACGATTATTACTGGATGATGGGCGACAACCGCCACAAAAGCGCCGATAGCCGCTCGTGGGGTTTCGTGCCCGAAGATCATATCGTCGGCAAGCCGATTTTCGTCTGGCTGTCGCTTGACAAGGACCGGGGATGGCTCGACGGCAAAATCCGCTTCAACCGGATGTTCCGCCCTGTTACTGCTTTTAATTAGTGTGTGGTTTGTAGTGTTTAGAGTGTAGATAACAGGTTGAAAATGAATGCTGTAACGAGAAATATTGTAATCATCGGGGTCGTTATTTTAGCGATTATACCCGTTAAGATATTTCTTGCTGATTCTTACCGCATTAAGAGCGATAAAATGTGCGATACGCTGAAATCCGGCGATTGCGTTCTGGTCAACAAGGTAAAATCGAAAAGCAATCCGGGACTGAACCGGCTCGTGCTGTACAAAAGTCCGTTGCGCCGGGACGCGGTCAATCCGCCGCTTTTTCTGGGCAGATGCCTCGGTATGCCGGGACAGACCATTCAAATGGGAGAAGACGGTTTTCGTGTGAACGGACGGCTGATCGAGAACGCGCCGATGATGCAGCAAACGTTCAGAATCCGGAAAGACATTAAGGAACATCTGTTCAACACCATGGATTTGCTCCGTATTCCGATTCGCGATGCCCGGGAAGATTCCTTGTATCTGACGCTTCGACTCAGTCTGCGGGAAAAGGAGACGCTGAGCAGCAATCTTTCGCAAGTAGTTAATTTGGAGGTTATCAATGAAGGAAACATCAGTTACGAGATCGTGATTCCCCGCAAAAATCTGGCGATTGACGTCAGCCCCGTGATGCTGACCGTGTGTAGCGAAGCGATTATGAACGAGGCGGGAAACACAGCCGTCATCAAGGATAATAAACTGTATATCAACGGAGAAGAAAAGACATTCTTTTTCTTCCGCCAAAATTATTACTGGCTTGTGTCGGAAAATGAAAAGGATGGTATTGATTCGCGACATTTGGGACTGATTCCCGAAAGCCACATCATGGGAAATGTTTGGTTTTGCTGGTTCAGCCACGACCGCCAACGGGTTTTTTCGCTTATTCAATGACGGGAAATATTTGGATATTTGAAAATTTGAAGATTTGAAAATTGCACCTCAGCCCCTGCCCCTCTCAACCTCTCCCCTAACCCCTCCCCACAAGGGAGGGGAACAGGAAGAGAAGGGAGAGTTCCCCTCCTTCGGAGGGGTTAGGGGAGGCTTTGAACCTCGAACTTTGAACCTTGAACTTTGAACTTCTAACCTTGAACAACAATGCCTTGCCTCCTCTCCACCGCCTACCTCGCCCCGATTCAATATTACGCCAAACTTGCTTCGTTTGACGAAATACGGATAGAAGTCTGCGAAAACTACCCCAAACAAACCTATCGCAACCGCTGCCATATCGCGTCGGCAAACGGCGTGCAGGCGTTGACCGTCCCCGTTGAAAAACCCGATACGCCGAAGTGTTTTACGCGCGATATTCGTATTTCGGAACACGGCTACTGGCGGCATGTTCACTGGCAAGCGCTCGTGTCGGCATACCGGACAAGTCCGTTTTTCGAGTATCTGGAAGACGATTTCCGCCCTTTCTACGAGCAAAAGTATGATTTTCTTGTTGATTTCAACGACGCCCTGCAGGCGATGATTTGCAGTCTGCTGGAAATTTCGCCGGATATCCGGCACACAACCGTTTACGAACCCGTTGTTGCCAATGATTTCCGCACGGTCATTGACCCGCGCCATCCGCAACCCGACCTTCATTTTTCTCCGACTCCTTACTATCAGATATTCAGGGATAAACATGGCTTCCTGCCCAATCTCAGCATTGTGGATTTGCTGTTTAACATGGGGAAGGAGGGGGTGGAGTATATTCGATAGAGGAATTTTTTATCTCCCCCTTACAAGCAGAGGGCGGTGATTATCTGTCCAACGGCATGAAAGATTCTAAAAAAAATACATTTTTCATCCATTTTTTGCACTTGGATTAAAATTTATTACTAATTTTGCCGGAAATCAGACAAATTGTTATGTATAAAAACCTGTTTCTTAGAAAAAGCGTATCCGACCTGACGTCGGAAGTGGAAGGCGCTAACAATCAGTTGCGCAGGCATCTGACAACCATGAATTTAACGATGCTCGGCATTGGCGGAGTCATCGGCGCGGGAATTTTTGTTTTGACGGGCACCGCCGCCGCGCAACACGCGGGTCCCGCCATTGCGCTGTCGTTTATCATTTCGGCGGTAGGCTGCCTTTTTGCAGGGCTTTGCTACGCCGAGTTTGCCTCCATGATACCGGTGGCAGGCAGCGCCTACACGTATGGCTATGCCACGATGGGCGAGTTTATCGCCTGGATTATCGGCTGGGATTTGATTCTCGAATACCTGTTCGGCGCGGCGACCGTTTCGGTCGGATGGTCGGGCTATGTGGTTAGTTTTCTGACAGA
>JAITMT010000539.1 GCA_031277235.1 Tannerella sp. | reverse complement strand
GTAAATCTTCAAAAATGTGTCGAAGCAATTCACATACGGCTTCGGGTATTAAACCCTGTCCCCAAAACGGTTCACCTATCCAATAACCAATTTCGCCTTCATCTTCCGCCATTTCAGCGCTGTGAATTTCGCTTTTGGATGTCATCAAACCAATGCTTCCAATGGATTCGCCTGTCTGCTTCAGTACAACGGCGTAATTTTCTTCAGCCGAAAGTACGGTTTTTAGAATTTCACGGCTGTTTTCTATGCCCGTATGTGGCGGCCAGCCTGCGATGGGGCCAATATTGGGGTTTTGTGCATACTTGTAAAGCGATTCGACATCTCTGTCTTGCCAGCCTCTCAAAATTAATCGTTTCGTTTGTAGTTCCATATTCCTTTTTCAAATTAATCATTTTGCCCCGCTGCACTCTCGCCCGCTTGCGCATAACGCCCGTGCGGCTTGGCGCAGTTGGGGGTTCAACAGCACTCACTTCGGACAACCACCTGCGGTCAAAGGACGCACCAAAGTTCGGGCAAACACTTTACCCCCCAATTGCGCCAAACCGCCAGTTAGAGGCAGTAATTTTTGATTATCTATTCATAAATGTTTCGGCTTTAGTGATTCTAATACTTGGATTAACCTTTTCAATGAGTTCTTTAACAAATCCGAAATCTGCTTTACTCATTGCAACACCTGTGATAACTTCTTCAATAGTGACGTCAATATAATTACGGTCTCTTACAAAAACTCTTACTTCCTTTTCGTATTCCCACACTTCCAATTTGTGGCTTAAGATTTCGGTTGCAGTTTGGTCATTGAAGTCTTGATTTCTAATTTGAACTATTCCGTTATATTGAATTGGTCTTACGGTATACAAATTATCATCAACTCGTAAACCGATTGCCACGCCACGTTGTCCATTAGAGTAATGTGACCACATGAGTTGATTATCTTTGACTCTTGATAATGAACAAAGTCTTAACACACCTTTTTCTTCCAAAAGTTTGTCTCTAATATT
Organism: Tannerella sp.; assembly: GCA_031277235.1. GTDB lineage: Bacteria > Bacteroidota > Bacteroidia > Bacteroidales > Tannerellaceae > Tannerella. The sequence continues at coordinate 15,467 of JAITMT010000539.1, read as the reverse complement.
TCTATTCAGTTCACCTGTCTGATAGTAATATTGCCCTTCCATAGGGTCGTTCAAATCTTTATACCTAGAGGCATAAAGCCTGTTTTTCAGAATTATATCAACGAAATTTCTGAAATTGTCTAAACTACGATACTTGTATAAAATTTCTGTCATAATATTGTTTGTTATGGTGTTTCCGAACTATTGCCTCTAACTCATAAATTGACACAAAAGTACAACATTTTTTTAAATCTGCAACTCATTATTTAAAATATTTATTAACAAAAGATTATTGATAAATATTTATTGCGTATTTTGTATTGTCGTTATTGCGTCAATACAAATTCGACAATACAAAATGCGCTATCCCGGTTAGCCTCTTCCGCCGGGCAGGATGAACTGTCCGGCAACGTCTCCCAAAACGAGTGGCTACTCAAAAAAAACGAGTAGCCACTCGTTGCCGGACGAGTAGCCACTCAAAAAAATTGAGTAGCCACTCATTTTCTTCCGCTCCACTATACTTTCGTATATTGGGCGGCTTTGAGCATTTCCTGCAATTTCTTGCCGGGCGTAAATATCAATACGCACTGGAAGGTTTTCGCGTCAATGCCGTGGACTACCTCCTGAAACCCATCAGTTACCCTGCTTTCCTGAGAGCCGCCAACAAAGCGCTGATATTGCATCAAACAGTCCTTCAACCCGTGCAGGAACTGCCGTCCGAGACCGGAGAAGGCATTTTTGTCAAATCCGAATACCGCACCGTCCGTATCCGCTTCAACGAAATCGAATACATCGAAGGAATGCGCGAATACGTGCGTATTCACTTAACCGGCGGCAAACCCGTTATGACGCTGCTCAGCATGAAGGCATTGGAAGAAAAACTCCCGTCACGCCAATTCATGCGTGTACACCGTTCCTATATTGTCAATTTGGAAAAGATTAACATCATCGAGCGTAACCGGATCATTTTCGACAAAAATGTCCATGTCCCCGTCGGCGAGCAATACAGAGAAACTTTTCAGCAATTTGTCGAAAAACACATCCTCTAAACCCGGGAAACGGGTAAAATTTCTTGCTTTTACGTTGCATATGAAAAAAAACCGCGAACAAGGGTACACAATTTCTACGATGCATACGCAGGGTTGTATATTTTCTACCGAGCGATGCAATCCTGACGGATTGCAAAATTTAGGTATCCAAATTCCCGTTTGCGAAAGGACGGAAAGCGAAAATCCCGGTAATCTTGAAGATCTTGTTAAAATCCCGGTTCAGACAAACTTTTCCCGTTTTTGGAGATTGAGAAATCCGGTCATCAGCCATACCAAACTGCCGACAAACAGGAAGATACGGCTTTTGAAGATGGTATTTTGCCATATCACGGGATGGACGTCGCGCGGCACGGAAAACGGATTCAGGAATACGTTCCAGTACGAATTGCGGAGCGCGTCGGCGGCGCCGACAAAAATCAGAAACACCAGACCTATCAGTATCATTATCACGGCAGTACCGTTTCCGCTGCGCGTGATGGTCGAAAACATAAAAGCCAGATTGCCGAAAAACAGCATCGGAAAAATCAGTTGTCCCGCCATTTCAAAAATATTGACGGGATAGAGCATGATTCTTGCAATGTAGGAAAATAATACAAGTATCAGATAATTAGAAGTATATGTCATCAACAGGCGTACGCCCCACACTTTGTAGCGGTAGTTCGAGATGCCGAAAATGATTTCGAGAATGCGATTGTCTTCGTCGTTCTGAATCCCGAATACGACGGGATAGAAAATGAGCAGCAGACACGGAAAAATCAGGAGGCTGTAAATCGTTCCCTCGTTGATTTCCTCGCGGTTCCAAGCCGTTTGAAACATGAAGAACGCAAAAAAGACGAATGCCGCAAGGATAAACCAGAAAAATTTCCCGGCAAAAATGATTTTCAGATTATAACGTATAATCCTGATTATTATTGATATGTATTTTTTTATGTTCATTTTTTCTGTTGCTACTGAGGTTTTTAATGATGATAATTTACACCTCTCCCCTGCCCCTCTCCACAAGGAGAGGGGAGAAGTCCCTCCCTTGTGGGGAGGGATTTAGGGAGAGGTCCGAGGGGCAGGGGGGTGAGGTGGTATATTGTCATAATTCTACATATTTTTCAACAGACAGAGATAGGCGTCTTCGAGGTTGGCTTCAGCCTGTTCGGCGCCGGGGTAGGGTTTTTCGAGCGACAGATAGCGCACCTGGATCATATCTCCATCCTGTATATTGTTTATAATCATTGACTTGTCGAGTTCCTGTTCAAAGGATTCCTTGTTTATGAGGAACTTCCATACTTTTCCTTCCGCCATATTGACCATTTTTTCGGGTACGCCGAAATATTTCAACTCGCCTTTGTTAATCACAACTACTTGATTACAAGAACTTGAAATATCCTCGATAATGTGCGTGGAGAAAATCACGATGCGATCTTTGCTCAACTCGACGAGCAGATTCCGGAAGCGGATGCGCTCGCGCGGGTCAAGTCCTGCCGTCGGCTCGTCAACGACTAAAATTCGTGGCAAGTGCAAGAGTATCAGCGCTATGCCGATACGCTGTTTCATACCGCCCGAAAATGAGCCGATTTTGTCGTTTTTGCGTTCCAACAGGTGGACGGATTGCAGAACATATTCGATTCTTTCCTTGCGTATTTTCGTGTCAGTCAGTCCTTTCAGAATAGCCTGATAATCCAGGAACTCGTAAGCCGACATGTTTTCATACGTCCCAAATTCCTGCGGCAAAAATCCGATGAGGCTTTGCAATTCTTCGCGATAGACGCGCGTGTCCAATCCGTTGATCCAGATACTGCCGTAACTTTGCTCCAAAATACCTGTTACAATGCGCATTAGCGTTGATTTTCCCGCGCCGTTGGGTCCCAGCAAGCCAAACATGCCCGTCCTGATTTCAAACGACACGCCACGCAACGCCTTGAACGGTTTGCGGCGTTTGCCGATGAGCGGAATGCTTTTCACCATCCGGAACCACGAGCGTTTCAGTTTTACAAATCTACCCGTAACACGCTCGATATTAACGTTTTTATCATACAGATATTTGGAAGTAATGTAAATGAGGATGCCCACCAGCCACAGGAAAGCGACGATGATCAGCAAAGACGGATTTTCGAGTTTGCGGAACAGTCCGAATAAAATGAACACGGGAATCAGCCAGAAAACACAGCGGTTGATAATTCTAATTACTTTACTGTCAGGATATTTATAAAATAAAAATTCCCGAATCTTATGCCACAGCGACAGCGTGAGCGCATAAATGGCAAACGACAGCAAAAAACACCATAACTTGCTGCTGATGAAGAAGAACGCGAAATAAATCGCAAATCCCCACAAGCCAAACAGCCAGCCGATATTCATAAAATCTTTCAGCGAGTGATATTCGGAAGCGATGCCGAGCCGTTTATTCATCAGCAATCCGCTCTCCCACTGGCGCGAAAACTGCCCTGCGCGGTCGTAAATCTTCACAATGTTGCGAATCACGATGTTGATTTCCTTGTTGGGATCCACGATGTTCGATTTCGCCATGCGGAGGCTGGTCTGGATGAAATAAGTAACGCCGGGCACGAGCGTAACAAGCGCCACAAAATAAAGGAGTTGATAGAGCAAACTGCTTACGTACAGATAAATACTTAGCAATCCCGCCAAAACGAGAATCAAATGTATGATTTTCAGTTTCTTGGAAATGGTGCGATACCAGGTCAGCGCCGATTCCAGCCCCATATTCACCGTCGGAACCATCACCAGCGTCAGCAGGGTGGAAAAAGCCAAACCGCCGATAACGGTGATTGCAAACGGCGCGCCGATAGCGCCTGCATATTCCGAGCCGCCCATCGCCAGCGGAAACATGGCGATCGTGGTCGTGATGCTCGTAATCAGAATCGGTCGGATACGCGAAAGCCCCGCCGTCATCAACGCTCTTTCCCGCCGGAATCCTCTCTTTCTCAAGATATTGGCATAGTCAATCAAGATGATGCCGTTGTTGGTAACGACGCCGATCAAAATGACAAAACCAATCAATGTGTTGGCGTTCATCAGGCTGTTGCCCGTAATCGCCAGGGCGAGCAGCGAGCCGATAGCCGCCAGCGGAACGGCAAACAGCATCACAAAAGGCGTCGTAACCGACTCAAACACAATGGCAAGAATCATGAAAATCAGAACAAACGCCGCAATGAACAGGAATTTGAAGTCGGCAAACATGTCTTCTTCGTGAATGACTTCGATGGCAATTCCCGACGGAAGGTTATAATTTTCAATCAGTTGGTCAATGTCCGTGCGGTAGCCTTCAATCAGGGAAGTGGAATTTTCGACGCTGCGGATAAAATTGTACTGCACCTCGATTTGCTTGTCCTGATTGACGCGAATGATGCGCGACCTGCCGAATGTCTTGTTGATGGTGGCGATGTCGTTCAGCGCGTACAAACCGCCCGGATTGCTCGGAATCTGCACGGCTACGAGGTCGTCCATCGTTTTTGGACGGTTTTTTTCTTCTTCCTCCACTTCCGGCGGCTCGTTGCGGATGATGATGTCGTAGGATTTATCGCCGATTCGGAATGTCGTACCCGACGAAAAATCCGTTTCGAGCGAATTGAGTCCCGAAATGATATTCTGGCGGGAAATGTCGTAGGAAGTCAGCAGCACCTGGTCGAAATTGAGGCGAATTTCGGGCTGCCGCTGCGAATAGGAAACCCACGAATTGCGGATAAAATCCTGTTCATCCAGATAATATCGAATATCTTCGGCGACCAGTTGCATCATGTCGAAATCGGAGCCTTTGATGATGACGCGCTCGCGATTGTCGCCCAGCCCCATCAACCGCATCAGTCCCATCGCGCCGCTCATTCCGTCTCCGCCGCCTTGTCCGCCACCGCTCATCGCGTCGGAAACGTAAATTTCCGTGCCGGGCATATCGGGCATTTTGGATTGTGCATCTGCCTTAATATCAGCCATATTTCGCTTTCCGATCTTTTTGTAGTTTTCCTGCAAAATCAGGGTCAGAACCGCGTCTTCTTCGTTGATTCTACTGATAACATCCTTTTTTTCAGGGATTTCGTTCAGGCGTTCTTCCAGTATTTTGACGACGTTGTCGGTGTTTTCGAGCGTGCTGCCCGTGCGCATCGTAACATTGATATTGAAACGGTCGGCATTGACTTCGCGGTTGGTACTCAGCGAGTTGGACAGCGACCAAATCAGGACGACAAACAGCAGAATGATGGAGCCGAAAATCGTTGCGCCCGGATTGCGCATGCAGGTTTTGAGCAACACGAGATAAATCTGTACGGGGCGTTGCGTCAGGGACACTCTTTCGTAGAAAACGCTGTGTCTGTTCTTATTTTTCAGTACGAAATAGGCGGTCATCGGGACAAACAGCAGCGCGACAAGCATCGAAATAAACATCGTTGAAATGATGGATACGCCGACGTGTTGCCCCATCAGTTTGAGCAGGAAATTGTCGGAAAAGACGAAAGGCAGGAACACGGTGATGGTCGTGAGCGTCGCCGCCACGATGGAACGCCAAACCTCCTTAGTTCCCTGTGTAACAGATTTTTCAGGCGTTTCGCCGTTGCCCGAAAGCCGGTAAATATTTTCGAGTACTACCACGCTGTTATCCAGCAACATACCGACCGCCAACGCCATTCCGACCAGCGTCAGGCTGTTGATGGAAATATCCGCGTAATAAAACAGGTTGAACGCCGTGAAAATCGAAATCGGCATGGACAGCGCGATAAAAAATACCAACCGCCTGTTTTTCAGGAAAAACCAGAGCACGAACACCGCCAGAACGCCTCCAATCAGCGCCAGATGAATGATTTGGTTGATATTTTCTTCCATCGTGTCGGCGGTGTTGGAATCTATGACGATTTCAATATCCTGCGCCGCCAGTTTTTCGTTCAGTTGTTCAACGACTTGCTGCGTGCGGTGCGACAGGTCAATGAGGTTTGCCTGCGCATCGTTGATGACGGAAATCGAGACGGCTTCCTTGCCGTTCACGCGGCTGTACGACGTTTCTTCCTTCAAATCGAAAAATACGGTCGCCACATCTTTCAGAAAAACGGGTCCGGGTGCAACAACCACATTTTCAATGTCGGAGACTTTGTCGTAAGTCGCATTGACGTGTACAAAATATTGATTGTCAGATTCTTTGACATTTCCGACAAAAACGCGCTCGCTCTGATTGCTCCGTAACAGGTTACTGACAGTTCCCGTCGTGATATTCAGGGACTTGCACGCTTCCTTGTCAAGCCGTATTTCAATGGCTTTTTCGCGTCCGCCGTAAATCTGAATGCCTGCTACGCCGTCAATGTTTTCGAGGTCGCGACGGATTTCTTCATCCACCACGTTCCGAACCCTGTCCACACCGCCGGAACCTCTGACTTGCAGCGACATAAAACTGTTTCTTGCCATGGACGACAAATCTACTTTCTGCACAAAAGCACGAAATCCTTCGGGCAAAGTGGCAGCTGTTTCGTTCAGTTTTTCTTCCAGTCGAAGCGATGTAACTTTCAGATTTACATTGTGTTTGAACTGTATGGTAATCGAAGAACGGGTGCTGCTGATTTCCGAGCGAATCTCCTCCGTGCCGCCGACCGAACTGACAGCCCCTTCGAGCGGAATGACGACCTCCGATTCGACGTAGGCAGGATCCATTTCCTGCGGATACGAGATGGCGACGTACAGCATCGGAGCCTCCGCATTCGGATACAACTCTACCGGCAAGTGCTTGTACGACACATACCCAAGCAAGGTAAGCGCGATAAACAACATGCTGATTGTTACCCTTTTATTTAACAGAAAATTCATTTTTTCCTTCGTTCTTTCAATCTTTCAAACACATAATAGACGCACGGAATCACGCAAAGGCTCATCAATGTGGAAGTTACGAGTCCGCCAACCACCGCAATCACCATCGAAGAACGCAGTTCCGCGCCGTCTCCGAAATTAAAAGCCATTGGTAACAAGGCTAATATCGTAGTGAGCGTTGTCATCATGATGGGACGGATTCTTTGCTGTCCCGCCTGCACGATGGCTTCGGTCAAATCGCGGTCGGTTTTTAACTGGTTAATCCTGTCCACCAGCAAGATAGAGTTGTTGACGGCGATACCGCCCAACATGATAATCCCAATCACGCCCATGATATTGATGGTCGTTCCGGTGATGAAAAACAGGAAAACCGCGCCGACCAGCGCCAGCGGAATGGTCAGCAAAATGGTGAACGGATGCAGCAGCGACTCGTAGAACGACGCCAGCATCATATAGACCAGCACCACCGACAAAAGCAGCGCAAACATCAGGCTTTTCATGGATTCCTGGCGTTTTTCTTCCTCGCCGGTAACTTTGATGGAATAATTGGGCGGTAAATCAATGTCTGCCACGGCTTTGTAGATTTGTTCCGCCGTTTTGTCGAGCGATTTTTTCACGTCCATGTCCGCCAGAATCTTGTTGATACGCCCCTGATTGCGGCGGAAAATTTCTTTCGGAGCGAGCGAACTTTGAATGTCGGCGATTTCGCGCAATCGAAATTCCTGTCCGTTGCTGTTGATTTTCAAGTCTTCCAGATCTCCGACCGTAATATCCGGCATTTTGATGACGATGTCGCGCATTTCGCCCTTGTAATCCATTTTTCCCGAATTGCTTCCCTGCAATTGATTGCTAATCTGTGAAATAACGGTTGATACGGAAATATTGTTGACGCCTGCCATCGTGCGATTGAGTGTAACGGTCAGTTCGGGCGCGCCGTCCGCCATGGACGAACGGACGTTGAAAATACCGTCCATCGTTTGCATCCGTTGCAGGACTTCGTCCGAAATCGCCGAAATTTCGTCCAGATCTTCGCCCTTTACTTCTACCGTAATCGGCGATTCTTCGTCGCCAAACAGCGAATTTAACGTATTGTTATCCTGTTTGAAAGTCAGTTCCAAGCCTTCGACGTCGCTTGTGCGTTCGGCTAACCGCGCGATGACGTCCTCCGTTTTGACTTTGCTCTGTTTCGATAAAATGACTTTCAGCGACGCCGTATTTTCGTCTTCAAAAACGTCGTCGTTCGACGCGCCTTTTCCGGCGTGGCTGTAGATGGTACAGAGGCTGTCTCCGCTCACTTCGTAGATGATATTTTCCAGACTGTTAACGACTTTGTCCGTCCGTTCCAGGCGTGTTCCTTCGGGCAGTTTCACCGAAATATTGAATGTTTTTCCTTCGGCATGGGGCAAAAATTCCGTTCCCAGGAAAGGCGTCAAAACGATGGCTATCAAGAGGAAAACAGCGGAAATTCCGATAACCAACCATCTGTTTTTCAATAATTTATAAATAAAATTACCATAACCTTTGAATTGCAGCGTGTCGGATTGGGGCGCCTCGATTTTCCGCTTTCCAATCATTTTGTCGTACAGCATCGGAATCACGAGCAGCGCCACAAAAATAGACGCGATTTGCGAAAAGGCAACCGTTAGCGCTTGATCCTTAAACAGTTCTCCCGAAGCGCCGTGTAAATAAACGATGGGCAGAAAAACGATGATGGACGACAGCGTCGCCGTTACGACCGCGCCGGACACGTCGTAAGTGCCGCTGACAATGGCGTCCTTGCGCGACAGACCGGTCTCCTGATTGCGGAAAATACTCTCTATCACCACAATCGCGTTGTCAATGAGCATACCGCCTCCCAACGCCAAACCGCTCAGCGTCATGATGTTCAGCGTCAATCCGCCGAAATACATCATGTTGAATGTAGCAATCAATGAAATCGGTATGGAAAGACTGACTATCAGCGTAGTACCAACTCTTCGCAAGAAAATGAACAGCACAATCACGGCGAGCGCCAATCCCAGCAACGCGCTGCTTTTCACCTCGTCAATCGCCGATTCGATAAATGTTCCCTGATTGCTGATAATCTGAAAGTTATAGCCCGGTAACGCCTGTGAGATGATTTTCAGTTGTTTGTCAATCAATTGCACGACTTTCACCGTGTTGGACTGCATTTCCTTGTAAATGGACAGCCCGATGCAGCGTTGTCCGTTCAGGCGCACAATATTTTCGGGACGGGCGTTTTCAAATTGAATATCAGCGACTTCACCCAGCATCAACGGCGCTCTTTCGGCGGCGGCGGACGCTTGACCTGCCTGCGTTTGCGTAGTAGGTTTGTAACTGACTATCAGATTTCTAAAATCGTTTTCCGACAAAAAAAGCGAAGAACTTTTCACGATATACTGCAATCCGAGTTCGCTGATGCGTCCGCCCGAAACACTCTGATTATTAGACTGTATCCTTTGCGCAATACTTTCAATGGTCAGTCCGAAAGCCGACAGTTTGTACGGGTCGGTTTTAATCAGCAGTTCCTGATTTTCCTCGCCCGACATTTCGACTTCTGCAACGCCCTCAATACGAATCAGTTCGTTGCGGATGTAACTTTCCGCCATTTTGCGTAAATCCGCCATGTCGTCAATCGTGTTGTGCGACATCGCCACCAGCACGACGGGATCGGTGTTCGGATCGTGCTGCGTAATGTTAATAGACTCAATACCTTCGGTTTGCAGAAATGAGTTCATGGCTTTTTGCAAATCGAGAAACGCCTCGTCCATGTCCTTGTTTTGCACATATTCGACCGTGATGCGCGCAGAACCGACCTTGATGACGGTCGAAACCTGCGTTACGTCCGTTTGCCGTATCGCCAGCGATTCCATGTTTTCGATGAACATTTTCTCGATTTCTTCGGGCGGACGTTCGCCTGCCTCCACTTCCACAAACAGGCGCGGCGTATTGATTTCGGGCATCAAATCCACGTTCAGGCGATCGTAGGAAATCTTGCCTAACAATAAGATTGCCAGCACAATCATTCCTATCGCCACGGGATTTTTTACCGCAAATTGGATGAGATTCTTCATTATTTCAATACTTTTACGCGACTGTTTTCCCTCAACGTTTCGTAGCCTCTGATTATCAGGTTGTCGCTCTCGTTGAGACCTTCCTTCACTTCGATATTGTCCTCGTCCTCAAGCCCTGTGATAATATTCCGGATGACCGCCGTATTTTTTTCGACGATATATACGTATTTCCGGTTCCGGTTGGAAAGGATGACGTTTTTGGGAATGATAATGGCGCTGTCCGCCCTGTCCACCACGATATCCGCCTTGACGAACATGCCCGGATGAATTTTCAATTTGTTGTTGTCAATGAGAATTTTACCCTTGAACGTGCGCGTTTCGGCGCTGATAGCGGGCGAAAGTTCGCTGATTACGCCTTTCAGGGTGTCGCCGGGCAAGGTGTAATGCGTGATGTAAACGGACTGGTTGGCGTGTACGTACCCGATGTTGCTTTCGGGCTGGTTGATGTCCACGTACATCTTTGAATAGTCCATGACGCCGACCATCGAACTGCCCTGCGGCACGCTGCTGCCCGGCGTGTAATGGGGCAACGTAACGATAATGCCGTTGAAAGGCGCGCGGATATTCATTTTGTCGAGGCTGATGTGCGCATTTTCGAGTTCGTAGCGCGCATTCGTAACGCGCACCTCGGTGTTGCGCATCTCGCTGAGCGTAACGCCGCCTTTCTCGTACAGTTCTTTCTGTTTGCCCTGTTCCTGCTCGGCGATGTCGAGGCTCAGTTTTTTCGATTCGAGGGCGATGCCGTTCACATATTCGGCATTATCAAGGCGTATGATCAATTGTCCTTTCTGGACGGCGTCGCCGAGTTTGAACGGTTTACCGGTGCGTCCGTTGGTTTGCAGGTTATAATAGCCTGTCATTTCGGAGTTTAGTTCCACGCTGTTGGTGGCTTGCGCCGTGCCTGTCGTATTAATCAACTTGCTGATGGAGCCTTTTGTTACTTCCTGCACCGATACGGGCGTTTCGATGTCGTTGGCGTTACCTTGCGGTTGATTGCGGCACGCCGTCGCCAGCACAACTCCCGCTAATACGTAAAAAATAGTTTTGAGTTTCATATGTTGTTTCATTTTTTATTTGAAAATTTGAAGATTTGAGGAATGTCCCGTTATATTGCTCCCGGCGGAGCAAAAAACAGTTTTGTATGTTGAACTTGTATTCCGTCAGGAATACATCGCTCGGTAGAAAATGCCACGACGACACGCCCTTGCATCCTGTCAAGGATGCATCCCCAACGGGATGCAGGGTTTGAGAGCTTTTCCGTTCTACCGAGCGATACATCCCTGACGGGATGTATGTTTTACAAGATTCTTTCATTTTAATTCTTTTTGTTTATATCTTTAATTATTCGTTATTCGTTTTCAACTCCCTGACGGGCACTATCGGAACGTCTTTTTCAAAATCGTAGAGCGAAAGGATTTTCAGATTCAGCAATTCGATTTTATAGTTGATAAGCGTCTGGGAATAAGAGATTTTATTGTTGGAAAGTTGCGTCTGGAACTGACTGATTTCCATACCCGTGAGGTCGCCTTCGCGATAGCGGGTCAGGTTCAGGTCATACGTGAGTTGCGCGTTGCGCACCCGTTTTTCGGCGATATCAATCTGTGTACGAAGATTTTCCAGCCGCCGCCACACTTGACGGATATTCAGTTCGATGTCAATTTTTTCGTCCTCCTGGTCAAGTTTGGCGATGGTCTGCGCCGTTTTTTGCGCCTGTACGCGCGCTTTTTTCTCGCCCCAGTCGAAAATCGGAACGGTGAAACTGATGGCTACGCGGGGATTTTGCGTCGGATTGTCGTAGATATTCCCGAAACGCTCGTGGTCGCCGATGATACCGATGGACAGCGAAACGTCACCGCGAAACTCGTTCATGCTTCTGGTTTGAATCATTTGCAGTTCAGCGAGTTCGATGTCTATTTCGCGCTGCCGGAGTTCCATTCTCGACGCAAGCGCCTTATTGATAGCCTCTTCCAGATTGACGAAAACGGGATCTACATGGACGGTCGCAATCACCTCGATGGGATCGTTGAGCGACATTCCGAGACTTTGCTTCAGTTCGTCCTTGGTATTCTCGAGAGACACAACCCGCTCTTCTACAGTTGATTGCGCGGTCGCCAGGTTTACTTCCGCCTGATACAGTTCTTCTTTCGCCGACAAATCGGCTTCCACCTTGTTTTTGATGATTTCGTAACTCTGTTCCGCGTTTCCCAGTTCTTCCTTGCTGATGTCGAGATTGCTCTGCGCCATATAGACGGCATAAAACTGATTTGTTATACTTCGTTCTGTATTAAGGCGTTGAAGCGCGTAACTGATACCGGCATTTTCGTAATCGAACTCGATTTCCTGCAGTTCCATTTTCCGGCGGTTGTAGGTGAAAAGAGGTTGCGTGAGTTGCAGGTAAAGGTCGTTGCTGAACGCTTTGTTTTTGTTTTCCAACCCTTCGACAATGGAATTGTTGTCCTGCCATCCGAGCGTGTTAATCAGCGATATAACGCCGTCGGTGAGGAGAATCGGTTGCGCCACCTGAAACGTGCCGCCTGTATTGAACGTCTCGTTGGTGTACCACTGCGAAAGACGGTTGTCGAAACGGCGTGTCTTGCTGTAATTCAAGGGATTGAGGTTCAGCGAGAACTGCGATTTCAACGAAGCCCGCTGTGCCACGAGATTCAACTGAAACCGTTCCAGATTCAGTTTCGTGCGCCGCAGCATCGGATTGTTTTCCTCCGCAATATCCAACGCCTTTTCAATCGTAATCGGTTCCTGCGAAAGGACGCCGCCGCAAACCGCCGTCAAAAAGGCAACCATCCATAAAAATCTGTTTATCAATCTTTTTATTATCATAATTATCAACTATTAACTACACTCTACACTCTAAAAACTTCACACTGAAAAACTACCGTTTCACCGCCTTCACCGCGTCCGCCGTAACGATGCGCTGTTGAAACTCGTTGGACAGCACCACTTCCACCGTGTCGCCGTTGAAAAAGTACGTACCCAGCAGATTCCAGCCCTCGTCCGCACGGCGCACGGCAATGTACGCCTTTTCCTCGTCGCCGTCGTATTTCACTTTGAAGTTGTATTCCGCGTCGTTGCCGCCTCCTCCGCCGCCGCGTCCACGCCGGCGATCTTCCTGGCGAAACGTGTAATAATACAAGTCGTACCTGCCTGCCGCCGCAATCGGAATTTTCCAGGTTGCCGTCTGACTGCCGCTGCCGCTCTTGATCACGTATGCCGAACGCACGTGCGTACCGTAATATTTATCGTTGGTAGTCAGCGTCCACTGCAACGGCGGTCGCCAGTCCGAAAAGCCGTGATAGACAAACGAACTGTCATCCACGCGATCGAGCAACAGAGGCAGAATCCCCACAATATCAGGCTTTGAAAGCGAAAAAAGCAGTGAATCTTCGTTATCCACAATGATTTCGCCCGGAAGCGTCAGGGAAGGGTTATTGACGGTGAAATCGCCTTCCGCGTCCACCGTTCTGTTGCGTTCCTTGATGATATTGTTGATGGGCAAGTCAATGATATTCGGTAAGTTAGCCGAAATCAGCGTATTGATTTCTATTTCGCGCGGGGCTTCGTCCCATACGGAGACAAACTCCTTGGTTTCGTGCGCTTTAAGCGATACTTTGCGCGTTGCTTTCGGGTCGTACAAACCGGCTTGACCGCCGCCGATTTCCGTTTGCAGGTTTACGATGCCGTCATAATCGGAATCGTTGGTAATCCGATACTTAACGACAAACGATTCCTTGTCGCGATTTGTAATTTGCGTTACCGACGGCAAGTTCGTGATGTACACAGGCAACGGCGTCGGGTAGTTCCAAGCCGCTATCGGCGAAAGAAGATCCGTGCCGGCGATGCGTCCCAGCGTATCCAGCAGCGATTCAAAATGAATGTTCGTAAAAGCGTTTCTTCGCAAAACGTTCCGCAGCGTGTCCCGCAACTCCTTGTATCCGATATTTTCCTCTGCCGGAGCCAGTAAGGAATTGATTTTCAGCGAAACGACATTATCCAGTAAATCGCGGTATTCCACACTGGAAAGTAGTTCCTTGAACGAATATTTTTCGATCAGCATGTTGGCTTTTTCGTCGTTACTCAGCCCGTTCATCTGCCGAATCCACTGGTTATCGTCTTCCTTGTTTTGTAAATACAACTCAATCAGGCGATTGGATATAGACCAATCGGACGAAAAAACGTTGTACCGGAAATTGAACAGTTGCGGAAACACAAAATAGGGATTCGGCACGACGGTAATATTGAATGCCCCGCGACTTTCCGACCAGTTGCGATCGCCTTCCGGACGCCTGAATATCCTTAAAAAGGCAGTGAAAGCGCGCCTTTTTGCCTCATAATCATTGATTTCCTCGCCATCCCACTTCGCCCATTCTTTCTCGTTTTTGACGCGCTTGGCAAAATCGCCCTCGTCGAACAGGCACGCTTTTTCGGGAATCAGCGCCATTTCGGGCTGCATTTTGTCCTGCGCCTGCGACCACGTGCGTGCGTAGGTGAAAAACTGAACGGGCGTTTCCACCACCGAAAACCGCTGAAACGAATAATCCAGCGTATATTGGCTCTCAAGCGCGATGCGATTATTCCGTATCTGCGCGGGAATCGTGTCAATAATCGAATCGAAAACCGACGTAAAATAGTCGTGTCCCTTCAAATACCAGGCGCTGAACAGCGTGCTGTCCACCATGATGTTTTTTTGTTCATAATCACCTATCAATAAGGTCATTGAAGGCGATGGAAAATCCGTTTGATACCGGTAAATATTGTCGGCGGAATCTATCTGCGACGTTCCCTGCGACAGGGCTTTCAGACGATTCAACGGCTTGACGGTCAGGTCGAAATCGCTGAAAAAGACCTGTTGCCAGTCGGGACTGGCGCTGCTGTATGATGTTCCGGGTCGGGGATACCAATAGGTTTCAGGCGTAAACAGTACGTAATCAGCGGTTTGGAAACTGTATTTCTTATCTATCCGGAAAGCAAAATTTGAATAGGATTCCTGCAAAATTTCTTTCGGAATGTCCAAATAACAAAATCCGTCGTCCATTTGTCCTTCATATTGAATAGCGAATTCAATGCTGTCGCCCGGCTGCAATTCCCGGTTGAAATCTATGTTAATAATTTGATTGTCACGTTGATATTTCAATTCGGCGCCGTTTTCGGTTACGGCAGTTACGCGGAGGGACGGATTGAGGCAGAAAACAAATTGCGAAGCGTTCTCCAAAGGCACGGCGTTCATTTTCACTTCCGCCTTGACGCCATCAATAGTTTGCTCAATATCAATGTGATAGCGGGAAACCGTCATCTTCGGAGCGTGCACGTATTGGTTGTTCGTTTCCGTGTAAAGCGCCCGCCGGTTTTCCCGGCTCAGGATGGAATCAATATGCCTGTAACCCGCTGTTAATCCGGAAAGTATGAAAAGAAATCCCACACCCAGCCAGCGATATTTTCCGTATTTCGTGTTGGGCAATCGCCGAAACAGAAAAATGGCAATACAGACAAATCCCAAACCGAGCAATAAATAGATAAAACGGTGATTGACAAGCGTTTCAAAATTGGTAAATCCGACGAT
>JAITMT010000493.1 GCA_031277235.1 Tannerella sp. | reverse complement strand
ACCGTTTCGGTCGGATGGTCGGGCTATGTGGTTAGTTTTCTGACAGATATAGGCATACATATCCCCGCGGCGCTGTGTAACAACCCGATAACGCACGATGCGACAGGCTGGCACTTGACGGGCAGCATCATTAACTTTCCCGCCGTTTTCATTATCGCCCTGATAACCACCCTGCTCGTTATCGGCATCAAGGAATCCGCCCGCATCAATAATATTGTTGTGATTATTAAAGTTGCTGTTATTCTGCTGTTTATCGGATTTGGAATTTCCTATATTGATACCTCCAACTGGCAACCGTTTTTTCCGGAAAATATTGGCGGCACGGATTACGGCTGGATAAGCGGAGTCGGCGGACAATACGGCTGGTGGGGTATTCTGGCAGGCGCCGGCGTCGTGTTTTTTGCCTACATCGGGTTTGACGCAGTCTCTACCGCTTCGCAGGAAGCGCTTACGCCCAAGAAATCAATGCCCGTCAGCATTATTCTTTCCCTGTTGATATGCACCGTTTTATACATTACGGTTTCGCTGGTTTTGACGGGTATCGTCAGTTACAAGGAATTGAACGTGGCGGCTCCCATCGCGCTGGCGATTGACAAAGCCGGTAAAGCGCTCGGCTGGCTCAGTCCGATTATCAAAATCGGCGCGATTGCGGGTTTGAGTTCGGTGGTGTTAGTGCTGCTGCTCGGACAGTCGCGTGTGTTCTACACGATGTCGAAAGACGGTTTGTTGTGGAAACCGTTTGCCAAGGCGCATCCGAAATTCCAGACGCCTTACCTCGCGACTATTACCGTGGGAAGCGCGGCTGCCTTGATCGCAGGACTCTTTCCGATTGGAATGCTGGGCGAAATGGTGTCTATCGGCACGTTGCTGGCGTTTATCATCGTCAGTATCGGCGTGATTGTGTTGCGCAAAAAAGAGCCGAACGCTCCGCGCGCTTTCGTTACGCCATGGGTACCCGTTGTTCCGATACTCGGCTGTGTGGTTTGTTTTGCACAGATGGTTTCGCTGCCGCTTGACACTTGGATTCGATTAATCGGCTGGTTATTAATCGGTTTCATCGTATATTTCACGTATGGATACAGACATAGCAAGGCGCGGAATAGATGAAAAAAACAGTATTTCTTCAACTCGCTGTAATATTGAGCATTATCTCTTCAAATGCGCAAATACAGATAACCGTAAATCCTTCCCGGGAAATCGGGGAAATTTCTCCCTATATCTACGGCAAGAATAATTCCCTGTCCGACAAACCGTCTGAGCCAACCTCATCATCAAACTGGCAGTTATATAAAGATGCGGGGCTCAAATTTCTCAGGGAGTCTGGCGGGAACAATTCGACCAAATACAACTGGCGAAAAAAACTGACGAGCCATCCCGACTGGTATAACAATGTGTATGCCCATGACTGGGATTATGCCGCTCGGTCGCTCCAAACGAACATGCCGGATGCAAAGGGGATGTGGGCTTTTCAACTGCTTGGTTATGTGGCGAAAACGGGCGCCTACAATTTCAATGACTGGGGATACAACGGCAGTCAATGGTGGGAGGGCGTGAATAACAACTGGTGCGGCGGCGGCGATCCGAATTTGTATCTTGAACCCTGGTCTGCCGATTCTACAGCCGCTATCTTGACGCATTGGTTTGATAATCTGGGATTAAACAAAGAGCAGTTTCAATACTGGAACATGGACAACGAGCCGGAAGTCTGGTTCGGTACGCACGACGATATCATGCCGCAATCCAAACGAATTTCCGCCGAGGAATATATTCAGCGATACGTAGCGGTGGCAACCAAAGTGCGGACTTTGTTCCCGGAGATTAAAATCGTCGGTCCGGTTTTTACCAACGAATGGCAGTGGTACAACTGGAACGACGACGCTGTGCCCGACCTGCAAAATCCTTCCAAAAGATATTCCTGGGTGGAATATTTCATCAAAAGGATTGCGGAAGAGCAGCAACGAACGGGCATGCGCTTGCTGGATGTACTTGATTTTCACTTCTATCCGGGTAGCGACAGAAATGTTACCCTCCAAATCCACCGGGTGTTTTACGACACAACCTACGACTATCCGGGCGCAAACGGCTGCAAGCGAATCAACGGCGGCTGGGACAACAATATCACGAAAGAATATATTTTTAAACGCAGTACCGACTGGCTAAACCAATATATGGGCGTCAATCACGGAGTTACGATGGGGATGACCGAATTTGGGGCTTTGTATTCGCAAGATCCGAATGTGACAGCGGTCTATTATGCTTCGCTGTTAGGCACTTTTGCCGAAAACAATGTGGAAGTATTTGCGCCTTGGGACTGGTATGTCGGTCAATGGGAAGTGATGCACCTGTTTACGCGCTTTGCGGGGAGTGTCGCCGTGCAGTCTTCCTCGTCGCTCATCAATACCGTGTCGGCTTATTCTTCCATCAATGCGGCGAAGGATACGCTGACCGTCATCCTGGTAAACCGTGATGTAAACAACGAATTGCCGGTGAACGTATCCTTGCAGAATGCCGTTTCAACGATGCGAAGTGTTGATTATTACCGTTTAAGCAATCTTCCCGCAGGGGAAACGTTTGTATCGGGAGAAAATAATGCGCTGCAAAAAGGTCAGACGGATGTCGGCAAAGACAACTTTTCCATGACATTGCCGAAATTATCGGTTACGGCTGTTCAAATTCCGTTGGAAACGGAAACCGGTAATCCTTCCATATCACGGGATAACTTCACTTTCAGTCTGTTTCCCAACCCTGCCGCCCATCAAACAAAATTGATTTTTGAAGGATTGAGCGGCGATGCGACGATTACCGTTGCCGATCTGTCGGGGCGTATCCGGCAAACGGTTCCGGTAAAAGCAAACGGAAATAAAACTGAAACAACCATAGATATAAGCGCTTTAGAAAAAGGCGTTTACATCATACAACTGTCCATGAACAACATAAATTACAGCCGAAAATTGATGGTGCAGTAAAAATACATTCTGTCAATTGTCTCATTTGGGGATTTGAAAATTTGAAGATTTGAGGATTTGAAAATTTGAAGATTCCCATATTTTTCTGCGTAAAACAGATAAACGGACTTTCATTGTCAATTCTCAATTGTCAATTAAAAAGACATCACTTTCCCCTCAATCAAACTGACCCACACGCCTTTTCGAGGGTCGGGAAAAATCTTGTTAATGGAGGAATTGCCGCATTTGTGTTTCCAAAGAACTTTTTGCATTTTCGTGTCGATAGCCACCAGTAAACCTTCTTTTCCACTGGCGTAGAGGATGTTTTTGTGTTCGAGGACGGGGCAGGGATTGTGTTCGTAGCCGAATCCGGCGTCCACCGCCCATTGCAGGTGAAAACCGTCGCGAGTCGCTGCCACGGCGATGACGGTGTCCTGCATCGTTTTGGCAAAAATCGTTTTTCCGTCCGACGAAATGCCCATGGATTCACGGACTTTGAAATCGCTGTTGCGCCAGAGTTGACGTCCGGTTGGCAGGTCGAGCGCCGTCATCACCCGGTCGGGCGCCACGATGAAAACGGTGTTTCCGTTGATTGCCGGCACGACGTTGGCGGGCGACAACAGGACTTGATCTCTGCCGTTATTCCATCGCCACAACTCCGTTCCGCTGTTTTTATCCAGCGCATACAGATGCGTATCCCACGCGCCAAACACGATATACCGCCCGCTGATAGCCGGTTTTCCCTGCAACTGTCCGCCGGGATTTGTGTTTTTCCAGACAAGTTGCCCGGTTTTTGCATTGATTTTGCAGAAGTCCGAACCGACGCCCACATACAGAAAATTCCCTTCCGCAATGCCGTCGGCGATGATGGGCTGGTCAAATTTCAACGTCCACCGTTCCTTGCCCGTTTGGCGGTCAAAGCCGTGCAAAACTCCGTCAATGGAGCCGATGCAAACGGTGTTTTTGACGATTACCGGCGTTGCATAAACGGGTCCCGTTATATTTTGCTTCCAGTCGTAAGCCTCTGTTTTGCCGTTGTAAGCATAGAGTGTTCCCTTGGAATCGGCAAAAAAGACTTGATTTTTGACTGCGACAGCGCCCGTATAAATCGAAGACGAATCCTGAACCGTTTGCAGAATTTTGACATTCGGATATTCCCGATTGACGGAATAATCAGGCAGTTGCGCTACGGGCAAGTCCCTAATTACATCGTTATTGTTCAAACTGAAGGCGGAAAACAGTTCGGGCAGCCCTTCGCCCGTAACTTTTTGCGAGAAGAAAACGCTGTCATTCCGGATTTCAACGATGTTGTAACCGCCTTTTTCCGCGTTGCTTGGCACGGTTGCACGTCCCATCAGCCCGATGATTCCGTCAAAATTATGAACGGAAATTTTGTGATAATGCCCGCATAAATCCAGTTTCACCCCGTAACGGTTCAGTATATCCGTAATTTTAAACCAGTTATCAAGGTCTGCCATCAGCGGATAATGCGCGGCAAAAATGACGGTTTTACCGGAATCTTTCCACTTTTCCAGTTCATTTTCAAGCCAGTAGATATCTTCTTCGCGAACATGCCCGGTACCCATTTTCATATAGGGACCGGTACTGACGCCCATAAAAAGGAAGTCGCCGTGTTCAAACACGAAGTTGTCGTCTTTCCACAACTTGTTGAAAGTGAGACCGGCGCTTTCCGACCAGTTGGTTTCGTGATTTCCGGTGATGATGTAATACGGTTTTTCCAGTCGGGAGAGGGCTTGATGGACGGCGTTCAGTTCGGCGTCGGAGCCGTTGTTGCAGACGTCTCCGGTAACGATGGTGAAATCGAAATCGCCTTGATTGATTTCGGTAGCCGTCCGCACCAGGTTACTGTCCGAAGCCGCTCCGGGCGCAAGATGAATGTCCGTCAAAAAAGCGAATTTCACCCGTTCTCCGGCATGAACGGACGATAATCCCGACAAGGAAATAATGATCAATAAAAAGGTTATCAGTCGTTTCATAAAGATTTTCTTTGAATGTAGGGACAAAAGTACGCAATTTTTTCATTTATCTTTTTATTTTTGCAAAAAATCTCCGTTCCTGCGGATTTGCAATCCGCTTATTTTCGGTTATCCGTATGTTCGCGGGTAACGGTGCGCTCACCTCCGGTTATGAAAATTTGGCTTTTCAAGCCGACTGGGAGGCTGGGTGTGCGAATTGGAGGGGTGGTTTTGTTTAATTTTCAAGTTCGTTAGTTAAATCTATGCAATTTATTGCAAGAATTTATTTTCTACGAAATTATGTTTATCTTTGCTTCCTGTTGTAAAAAGTAAAGGATATGGAAAACCGTACAGGCAGTCACAGTATACACAGTTTGCAGGTTCACCTTGTATGGATAACGGAATACCGTTGTCAGGTATTGACGGGCGACGTTCAGTACCGTTGCCGTGACATTCTCCGCCAGTTATGTAATACGCTGGATATTCGGATATTGAAAGGAGCCGTCGGTAAGGGCCACATCCGTTTACACTTGAGTTGCCTTCCAGGTATTAGCCCCGGTGAGACGGTAAAGCGCTTGAAAGGTCGCAGTTCCCGACTGTTGTTGCAGGAGTTTCCGGAACTTCGCCGTCGCTGTCGGGGCAGTCATTTTTGGGGAACCGGCTACGGTTCATGGAGTGTCGGGAATATCACGGACGGGTTGTTGCAAAATTACCTGAACCGTCATAAGGATAGCCCGAACGGTACAGAGAATTTTATTCTTGAATGATTTCAATGAACTTCAGTTTACCGTTTTCAAACGGCTTTAGCCGTCACTCAGACGAATTATATTCGTCAAAATAACCTATGGATTTTCAATCCATAGTAGTTAAGTTGTACAAATGCTACTGTTGCGGTAAACAATTTTCAAGCGGTTTCAGACTTGATAATTCCGTTCTTTGGGAAGAATACACAGTTGGTAAACAAACCTGTTCTCAATTCGCTGACAAATACAAATGCTCCATCAAAACGGTTCAACGGCGATTAGACCGCCGTAATGTTCCGGTTACGCCTGTTTTGAGCCGAAAAGTTATCGTTTTAATGGATACAACTTACCGGGGACGGGACTTCGGGGTAATACTGTTCAAAAACGCTCCGACTTCGGAGAATTTACTCAGATACCATGTCAAACACGAAACCAACGCTTTGTATATTCAAGGGATTAACGGGTTGCAAAAGAGAGGTTTTACTGTCGTAGCCATGGTTTGTGACGGTCGCAAAGGACCTGTTCAATCTTTTGGAGATATTCCTGTTCAGCTGTGCCAGTTTCATCGGACGGCAATCATTCGCAGATATTTGATGGGGAAACCAAAACTGCAAGCTGGCAGGGAATTGTTGGAGGTAGTAGAGCTGTTATCAAAAACGGACAAAGAATCTTTTGCCGGAGCATTAGGTTTATGGTTTGAAAAATGGGAGGAGTTTCTAAATGAACGGAGTGTTTATCCGCTGACAAGGAAGACTTTTTATACCCACAAAAAACTTCGGAGCGCCTGTCGAAGTCTGAAAAATAACTTGCCGTGGCTCTTTACCTGGTACGGTTATTTTGAATTGAATATTCCGGACACAACAAATGCTGTTGACGGACATTTTGCCGATTTAAAGAATAGATTGCGTAATCACACCGGATTGTCTGAACAGCGGAAAATGAAGTTTATAGACAGGTTTATGAAGGCATAAAACTACCGGCATAATTGCAAAAAAGGATTGCCGGACACAATCCCTTCTCGCAATTATGCTGTACAGGTCAAATTTATCCCTGACGGGTTGCTCCCCGGCAGAGTCCGGGTCCGTTTCAATTTGACAATACAAAAATAATGATTAAGAAAAACAACCGTAAAAATCAACTAAAAAAACACCCTAAAAAATGTCCATTACAAGACATCGTCTATTTTTTATCCTAATTTTTGTCCATTACACCGAAAATGATATACCATGTTGTGTTCCTGTTGCGTATGTATTTGGGGTCTGCCGAGACTACCCATCCCGAAATTTAATCCCCCCTTTTCCAAGTTCTAAAAATTATTCATACCTTTGTGCAAATTTTTTTAGATGAATGAAGGAAACAGAAGGTTCAATCAGGAAAATAGCCATATTCTACTATACACAAAGCGGGCAGGCTTTGCAAATAGCCCAGAGTGTTTGCAAGCCGTTGGAAAAAGCCGGTAATACGCTTATTTACAAAGCCATTGAACCGGAAAATCCGTTTCCTTTTCCATGGACTTACCGGTCGTTTTTCGAGGCGTTTCCCGAATCGCGGCTCGCTATCCCGACGGGAAAATTGAAGGAAATTGACTTTTCCGACATACACGACGCCGATTTGACGATTATTTCGGGGCAGTCGTGGTATCTTTCGCCTTCGTTGCCGCTGCATGCTTTTTTTCAGGACGGGAAAGTGAAGGCGTACCTGAAAGGAAAAATGATTGTGAACATATCGGGCTGTCGCAACATGTGGGTGATGGCGCAGCGCAAAATTCGCGAATATATTTACCGGGCTGATGGACAATATGTTGGTCATATCGTTTTGCAGGATCGCGCACCCAATTTGGTCAGCGTGCTCACCATTATTCGCTGGCTGTTTTACAATCGAAAAGAAGCGTCGCGCGGGTTGCCTGCCGCCGGAGTGAGCAACGCCGATATTGAAAATGCGTCGCGTTTCGGCGTCATTATCAACGAAATGCTTGAAAACGGAAACCCGGACGGTCTGCAAAACGCCCTGATGCGCGAAAAAGCAGTCGAATACAAACCCAGCGTCGTTTTTGTAGAAAAGGCGGGACACCGGATTTTTGGTTTCTGGGCTAAATTCATCCGGAAAAAGGGAGGTTACGGAGACAAACGTAGAGCGTTGCGTATCAGACTGTTCAGTTACTATCTCTTTTTCGTGCTGTATGTGGCGTCGCCCGTCGGACTGCTTGTTTTTTATCTGACTTATCTGTTGAGAATCAGGTCAATCCGCAAGTCTAAAAAAGAAATGTGTTACGATTTGAGTTGGAACGATTTAATGAAAGTACAATAATCAGATGGAGTCAGTTTACATTACAAAAGCCGCCGTATTTTTTCCCAACGAGCCTGTTTCCAACGAAAATATGGAGCAATATTTGGGAATGATTGGCGGCAAACCGTCGCCGGCAAGGCGCATTGTATTGGGGAAAAACGGCATCAAAAATCGCTATTACGCCCTTGACAGAGAGGGCAATGTTACGCATACCAACGTGCAGATTGCCGCCAACGCCATCCGCAATTTATTCGATGAAAAAATAAGTCTGAACGATATAGATATGATTGCCTGCGGCACCTCGTCGCCGGAGCAACTGCTGCCTTCTCACGGCGTGATGGTGCGCGGCGAACTGGGCGGCAGGCGCAATATGGAAGCGGCTTCGTTCGCCGGTTCCTGCTGCACAGGTATCCAGGCGATGCGTTACGGTTACATGTCCATCCTCACCGGCAGCGCCCGAAATGCCGTGTGTTGCGGCTCCGAAAGGATGTCGGCATGGATGACCGCGCGTTATTTCGAGAAGGAAACGGAACTTTTCAGTCAAATCGAAAAGCGTCCCATGCTGGCGTTTGAAAAGGAATTTCTCCGCTGGATGCTCTCGGACGGCGGCGCGGCTCTGCTGTTGCAAAACAAACCGGCTGACGGCGGGCTTTCCCTGCACGTGGACTGGATTGAAATCACATCCTACGCCCACGAAATGGAAACCTGCATGTATGCCGGCGGCGAGAAACGCGAGGATGGCAGTTTCGCCGGCTGGACGATGTTTCCCGAAATGGAATGGCTGACAAAATCGCTGTTTTCCATCAAGCAGGACACGCGCATTCTGGGCGAAAACATCGTGTCGCTCGGCGGGCGTTATTTGCTGGAACTTGCCCGAAAAAGAAATTTCAAAGCCGCTGATATTGACTGGTTTCTGCCGCATCTGTCGTCCATGTTTTTCAGGGAACAGATATTGAAGGAGTTCGGAAAAATCGGTTTTTACATTCCCGAAGAAAAATGGTTTTTGAACCTGTCCAAAATCGGAAATATCGGCTCCGCGTCGCCTTTTGCCATGGTGGAAGAACTTTTATATTCCGGCAAACTGAAAAAAGGTGAAAAATTATTGTTGATGATACCGGAAAGCGCCAGATTTTCATACAGTTACTGCATGTTGACGGTTTGTTAAGAAGATATGATTATGAAAGTAGAAGAAGTTCCGCAGGATTCAAAGTTTCTCAAGAATACGGTCATTCGCGATGTGGCTTATGCCGTTGATAATGAGGGGAATTATACCTCCGTCATCAGCGAAGGCTGGGAAGTGAAAAACGACGCGCTGGATGTTACCTGGGACGCTATCGGCGAAAAATGCGCGGAAATTCGCGAAAAAGTTTTAGCCGGGAAACTCAGTCCGCTGGCGTATCACCTCGAAAAGAACATCATGAGCGTCGGTTTGCTTGCCAAATATACGGGACTGACCAGGAGAAAAGTCCGGAAACACTTGAAACCGGAGAAGTTTAAGGAACTGGATGATAGCGTTTTAGCCAAATATGCGGAAGCGCTGCGCGTTTCCATCGAAGAATTAAAAACAGTACAATGACGTTAGAATTTGAACATAAGCCGGCTGCCCATTGCGAAACCGGCGTGAGCGCCAATCTGTTGCGGTTTTACGGTTTCGATATTCCCGAACCGATGATTTTCGGCTTGTCGAGCGGATTGTTTTTTTCGCACATGCCTTTTGTCAAGTTGGCGGGCATGGCGGTTACGTCTTTCCGCACGTTTCCGGGCGTGCTGTTTTCGCGGGTAGTGCGTCTGCTGGGTTTCAAAATGAAGACCCGACGCTTTCTCAACGAAGAAAAAGCCATGCAAAAACTCGACGAAATATTGCAAACCGGAACGCCGGCGGGCTGTGTCGTCGGCATGTATTATCTGCCCTACATGCCGCCGGAATACCGTTTTCATTTCAACGGGCATAATCTTTGCATCGTCGGAAAAGAACAGGACAATTACATCGTGAGCGACCCGAACGCCATCGAAAAAGTAACGATTTCGCGCAAGGATTTGATTCGCGTGCGTTTTGCCAAGGGCGGCACGTATCCGCTGTTCGGGCAAATGTACTGGATAACGTCTGTGCCCGATAAATTGCCCGATTTGGCGCCGCTCATTCGCCGAGCCATCCGGCGCAATTGCTGGCTGATGACCTCTCAACCTCAATGGATTCCATATTTTGGCGTGAATGGTATTTTCTATCTGTCGAAACAAATCCGCAAGTGGGAACAGAAAATGGGCAAACGGAAGGCTGCCCTCAACCTGGCGCAGGTCATCCGCATGTTGGAAGAAATAGGCACGGGCGGCGCGGGTTTTCGCTACATGTACGCCGCATTTTTACAGCAATCGGCGGGAATTACCGGCATTGCCGACTTAAATGTTTTTTCAAAACGGATGACGGAAATCGGCGACCTCTGGCGGGATTTTGCCTACAAAGCCGCCCGCGTGTTCAAACAGCGTCAGGGTGAACAATATACGTACGATGAACTGGGAAATATTCTGCTCCAAATTGCCGAACTGGAAAGGGCGTTTTTTTTAGAACTGAAAGGGGCAGTGTAATATCTATTTGGCTGAAATATGAATAGACTTTTTATGAATACCCAATGTTCAAGACCGTTTGCATCCCGTCAGGGATGTGTCGCTCGGTAGAAAATATATTCCGTTATCGGTTGCATTCCGTACGGAATGCATCCTGCGGGGTGCTGATCTTTCTACCGAGCGATGCAATCCTGACGGATTGCCAATTCAGGTATTACATTGAATATTCATTAAAACTTTTACGTACTATTCTTCACAATATTTCATCGTTTCGACGTTCAAATAGCGTGAAACATTTCAAGAAAGGCCTTTCTGAAAGGTCAGAATCAACGCATTCACCTCAACTTTCCAATGATTACAATATTGTTATCATCTTCGTCAATATTGTTGTTCAGTTTTTGGAGGTATTCCCGCATTTCGGGAGTCAGGTTCGGGTTGGAAACTGCGGCTTCCAGTTTTTCCTTTACCTCGAAAGCATACGCATTCTCGACATAATATCCCCGGTTGAACACAAGCATTTCCGAAAAGGGAGCAGGAATATTGCCCAGCATATCCAGATTCAACCGGACGAAACCGCCGCGCAACGTCTCCTTATCCAGCAGGATATATTCGTAACGGTATGCCGGTTCGGTCTCAAAAAGTCTGATAACGTAGTGATTGGGTAATTCGATATAATCATGCTGTTTCGGATCGTTGCTTTGGGATGTCAGCGTGAAAACGGGCTGCAGGCGGTTGTCGCTCCCGATATAATGATACAGGGTATCATTTTCAGCGACCCACCGGAACATTGAAAAATCAAACTGTCCGGCATTCTGGAAAACATTCAAATCGTTGCTGAAGTCCGGATGTATCACAAAATGCCCCGCCGGCAGTTCCCGGATGATATTTCCCCCGAAATCCTGCGTCCAAACCACCGGTCTCGTATCGTCAAACGGCAGGATGGCTATTGTTACCGTTTGATTCTCCGCATCAACAAGAAACCGCGCTTTTGTCGTCTGGTAAGGAAGCGGTACGGGCGATTGCGCATTTCCCTGCAAATCACACACAATTATACTGTTGCCCATCGCCGGTAACATATAAACCCGATTGTTTTTCTCGTCAATGTAACTGTCGTAAATGAAATACACATATTCATTGGGTCCCTGTCCCTGCCGGGCGAGCGTGGCAATGAAATTTCCCTTTCTGTCGAAAAGTTGATAGCCTGTAAACGAGGCAATTCCGATGTAATTTTCGCTTAGTGCAACAAGTGTAGCGTTGTTTTCCTTAATGAGCGCCTCGTCGTTGTTGTCCAGACGCATCAATTCAAAACTTGAGATTAAAAGGCTCATCGGCAAATCAAGCGTATCGCTTTTCACCAGCGACAAATCGCAGGTAATTATCGTATCTCCGTCGGCGTTAACCGTGCGCTCGGCTATAACCGGACTGTTGTCCAAACCGGTTGTTCCGCCTTGATTTTTGTTGCTGTTGCACGCGCAGAGCAAAAATGTTCCGGCAA
>JAITMT010000432.1 GCA_031277235.1 Tannerella sp. | reverse complement strand
CGCGAACGCTTCGCCACCGAACTGCACAACGGCGTGCAGAGCGCCCTCCGGAAAATCCGGGAAAACCTGCTCGAATCGGCGGCAGAGGTGGATAATGTCATCGAGGAAGTGCAGGACATATCCAGGGGACTGATGTCGAAAACCCTGAAAATGAGCGGACTGAGAGCCGCCCTCGAAGATTACTGCCGCGGGCTGCCCCGTGTCGGGTTCTATTTCGAGGGAAGCGAAAAGCGCGCCTCCGAACTCGTCGAAAACTTCCTGTACCGCAGCGCTCAGGAACTGGTAACCAATTCCCTCAAGCACGCGGAAGCGCAGGAAATCGAAGTCCACCTGCTGCAGGACAAAAAGCATATCTACCTGACCGTCAGCGACGACGGCAAAGGCTACGACACGGCGCAGGAGACCTCCGGCATCGGTGTCCGCAACATCCGCACGCGGGCAGAAGCCCTCGGCGGAACGATGGACGTCGCCTCCTCCCCCGGCAACGGCACGGAAACATCCATCACGGTAAAAATATAAACATAAATATAAACATAAATTCAATCGCTATGATAACCGTAAATATTTTAGATGACCACCGCGCGTCCGTCGAAAGTTGGGCTGAAAAATTGAATAACAGCGACGCGGTTCGGGTAACAGGAGAATACTACAACATAGACTCCGCCAGAAAAGGACTGACAGAAAGCAATTTACCCGATGTTTTTCTGCTTGACGTGGAATTGCCCGACGGCAACGGGCTCGATTTTTGCAAGGAGTTGACCGGGCGCTTTCCCGGTCTGAAAATCATCGTACAGACCCATTACAGGGAGCCTGATTTATGCCGTATTGCCCTGAAATACAAGGCAAGAGGATTTCTGCTGAAAGAGGACGGCAGCGAAGAACGCATGGCTGCCATCATAAGCGTTAACGCAGGAAAAACCTACATCAGTGCAAAAATAAAAAAAATCATTGATGACGACCCGCTTCGCCGCTCGCCCATTCCCACGCGGCGCGAAAGGATTTTCCTGCACCACCTCGGCGAAGGATTGACGTACGAGGAAATAGCGGCTGAAATGGAGAGCAACAAGGTAAATATCAACGAAATCCGCAAGAGACTGTTCATCAAGTTCAAAGTCAAAAATGCCCCGCAACTGATATCGAAAGCCTTCAAAATGGGGTATCTCCCCGTCCCCGAAAATTTCCTGGACGACAAAAAAGGCTGAAAAAATTTCCTTGAAAAGAGTGTTTTTACAATTTTTTTTGTGTTTTGTGTGCTGTTTCACTATTTTTCCTTATCTTTGCGCTTCGAATGCAAGATTATTAATACCTAATTGTAACTAAAAATTTTTCAAAGGATTATGAGAGAATTTAGAAGATTTATGGAGAAAGTGTTTCAACAGCCGGCGGATGCCTTTCCACCGTTTGAACACAACGTTATTGAAAAGGATTATCAAAGGAAGGATTTCGTGCTGAAAGCCGGTGAAATCAGCCAGTACGGCTATTTTGTGGAAAAAGGGTTTCTACGCATGTATTCCATCTCGGAGAACGGCAAGGAGAATATTGTGCAGTTTGCGTCGGAAGACGGACTGATTTTCGACCGCAACAGTCTGACACAGAATACGCCTTCGACTTATTTCATCCAGGCGATTGAAAATTCCAAGGTGATTCTGATCAAAAAAGGATTTGTCGAGCAGTTGATGAAACTCTTCCCGGACAGCGTGGACAATTACATTACGCTGCTGTACACTTTCATTGCGCATCTGCAAATACGCATCAACCTGCTCCTCGGCGCTTCGGCTGAAGAACGCTATCTCAACTTTCTGCGCGCCCACAAGCGGCACATCAATCGCGTACCGCTCTGGATGATAGCGTCCTACCTCGGAATAACGCCCGAAAGCCTTAGCCGGATACGGAAAGACCTTGTTTCCAGATGACGCATTGAATGAAAAATGCCGGAGGACTTTTTTTACTGATTGGGCTGTTAACGGCAAGTCCCACCTTTGGACAGACTGATTTTTTTGTACGGCTGGCAGATTCAGCCCTCACATTGACCGGACAGCATGTTACCTACGACCCGTCCTATTTTCAAATTGCCTATCCGAACGGAGACGTGCCTGCAAACAAAGGCGTTTGCACCGACGTCGTGATACGCGCATACAGGAAACTGGGGATTGATTTGCAAAGGGAAGTGCATGAAGACATGAAAGCCAACTTTGGCAAATATCCCGGAATCTGGAGACTCTCCGCTCCCGATAAAAACATAGACCACAGGCGGGTGCCGAATCTGATGAAATTTTTCTCCCGGCATGGAACCGTCAGGAAAATGTCGCATGACCCGGACGACTATCAGCCGGGCGATATGGTCTGCTGGGATTTGGGAGGAGGCATAACACACATCGGAATCGTGTCGGCAAGGAAATCGGCGGACGGGAAAAGAAACCTGATCATCCACAATATCGGGGCGGGGCAGGTGCTGGAAGATTGCCTGTTCAAGTTCAAAATCATCGGACATTACGTCTATAAAAAATAAAAAACTTTCAAAAATTATTGTTTCAGGCAAAAGAACATTCAAATTATCCGTTTTTTTATTAATTTTGCGCCAAAATATCATAATATGGCGCCATGATTTTACGTATTTTTTTACTCATGCTACTGATCCCGCTTTCGTCCTACGGACAGGAAGCGCAAAATAGTCATGCAATCATTGATTCGTTGAAAAACCTGTTGAACACGCAAAAACTGACGGTTAAAAAGGAAATAAAAGTATGTGCATCATTGGGAATGGCATACATTTCCATCAGCGAATTTGATTCAGCCCGCATCTATCTGAACCGAACGTTGAGCCTGCCCGGAGGCAGGGAGTTTGATGGTGGACGATTTATCACCAATCTGGGCAACTCCTACGGTTTTCAGGGACGATACGCCGAAGCGCTGAAATACTACATGGAGGCATTGAAAGTCAGTGAAAATCTGGTCGCTTCCGGAAAAGATTTCGATTACAATTACAGGCACGGCAAATTAAACATTGTCCGCACGGCGGCGAATCTTGCCGAAGTCTATTACCTGACGGGCAACCGGGAACAGGCGCTTTACTATGCGGAACGGGCAAGGGAGGAACAGAACTTTCTGCCGGAAGGATTGGGGGCTTACATGATTCCCCAGTATTTGTATGTTATCGCTTCGGTTTATCTCGACAGGGGCGAACTGGACGGGGCGGAAGAAATCATGCGGGAAACTTACGAAATAGCCGATTCCCTTTGCCGTATCTTTATAAGAGATTACGGAAACCCGCGGGGGATGTACTGGTACGTCGCTTATGGCGAGGAAGGGCTGGCGCGGGTCAGTCTGGCGCGGAAAAATTATGCCGAAGCCCTGGAACGGAACACCGAAGCGCTGCAATATGCCGAACTGCACGGCGACCCTTCCGTAACGGCTAAGGTGCTGGCAACATTTTCGGACATTTATCAGGCGCAGGGCAACTTTGAAGAAAGCGGACGGTTTGTCCGCAAAGCGCTGAAAACCTATCCCGACTACCCGAAACTCCATCCCGAGGTGCTGTCCAACATGGCTGCCGCCCGTCTCTTCGCCGGCGACCGCGAAGGTACATACGAATACATTCGCCTTTATTCCGAACAGATGAAGGCAAATACCGACAAGCAATTCCGCGAAACGATGGCAGGCATGGAAATACAGTACGAAACCGAGAAAAAAGACCTTCGCATTTCTTACCTCGAAAGAAACAGGACGCTGTATGTCATATTGTTGGTATTCGCCGTATTGATGATCGCTTTCGCCGCCATGTTCTTCCGGCAGCGGCTGGAACATGTCCGGCATGAACGGCAACTGGCTGAAACAAAAGCCCGGCAGGAGAAGGAAGAAGCCGAAACGGAAGCCCGGGAAAAGGGCATCCTGGAGGGCGAAATGGAAGAACAGAAACGCATAGCCGTCGAACTGCACCATGGCGTACAGGGGTTACTCATGGAAACCATCCAGCATCTGGACGACAAGCCGGAAGCCGCAAGGATGGTAAGGGCGGCACACGAGGAAGTGCGCCGCATAGCCGCAAAATTGATGTCGAAAACATTGGAAATGTGTGGATTGCGTGCAGCCCTTGAAGATTATTGCCGTCAGTTTCTCAATGTCGAGTTCTATTTTGCGGGTACCGAAATGCGCGCTTCCCGACTCGTCGAAAACTTCCTGTACCGCAGCGCGCAGGAACTGATAGCCAACTCCCTCAAACATGCGGAAGCAAAGGAAATCAGCGTCCATCTGGTTCAGGACGAAGAGCAAATCTACCTGACCGTTTGCGACGACGGCAAAGGTTATGATGTAACGGAAACCTTCCCCGGGATTGGCATCGAATACATCCGTAACCGCGTGAAAGCCTTCGGCGGAACCGTGGACATTGCCTCCTCTCCGGGCAACGGCACGGAAACAATCGTCGCGGTGGGAGTGAAGGAAAATACCTGATGACGGAATGAATTTTGGGGGGGAGAGAAAGGCGGAGGGGGAAAGAAGGCGGAGGCTAAGGCAAAGGGGGAACGGGAGAACGGGAGAAGGGGTGAACGGATAAACGGGTACACGGGAGAAGGGAAAATCATCTTGCAATCACCCCCAATCGCTACGCTTCATTGGGGGTTATGCAAATTCGTCCTTTCAGGACGTTCGCATCCCGTTAGGGATGCATCGCCCGGTAGAAAAGCAATCCACACATAGGTCGCATTCCGTACGGAATGCGTCCTGCGCCCGTGCCACCTTTCTACCGGGCGATACATTCCTACGGAATGCAGGCAACGCCGCAGGTCGTTGACACTGCGGTTATGAAAATTCGTCCTTTCAGGACGTTCGCATCCCGTTAGGGATGTATCGCCCGGTAGAAAAGCAATCCACACATAGGTCGCATTCCGTACGGAATGCGTCCTGCGCTCGTGCC
>JAITMT010000412.1 GCA_031277235.1 Tannerella sp. | reverse complement strand
GTGAAAAACGATCAGGAAGCCTTTGAACAGGGTATGTTGCTGAATATGGGGCAGTTGCTGAGTATTCCGTTCATTTTGGCAGGAATTTTCTTCGTTTGGCGGGCGCAGAAAAACGGGGTGAAAGATGGTAAAGTGAAGAAAAATGTTTAACTTTGCAGAAACTTTAAATGATTGATATATGGAAAATTATTATCAGGTAATCTATAGAAACGAAAATAGATGGGTTGTAAAGAGAACGGGGGCAAAACGCGCCGCAAAGGGTTTTGCAACAAGAAGAGCAGCCATCAGTTACGGTAAAAAAATGATGAATAAAGCAAAATCGAAACTGTTTGTTCATAACAGATACGGCATGGTGGATGATATGTACGATTACGCTTATCAATGATCTTTATTTATACCGTGTCCGATCATTTTATATTCATCAATGATATAATAAATAGAGAATTTAAATATTCAAAAATTAAAATCCAAAATCATCATGAGAGTTATAATAGAACCGAATTTTGAAAAAATATCCAAATGGGCTGCCAATTATATCGCTGCCAAAATCAACGCCGCCCAGCCGACGGCTAAAAAACCTTTCGTACTGGGCTTGCCGACAGGCTCTTCGCCGCTCGGAACGTATAAGGAACTGATTTCCCTATGCAAAAAAGGCAAGGTATTCTTCAAAAACGTCGTTACGTTCAATATGGACGAATACGTGGGGCTGCCGAAAACGCACTCTGAAAGTTACTATTCCTTTATGTGGAACAACTTTTTCAAACACATTGACATTCAGGAAAAAAACGTAAATATCCTGAATGGAAACGCTAAAGACCTTACAGCGGAATGTGCTGATTATGAAGTAAAAATACAAAAGGCGGGAGGTATAGATTTGTTTCTGGGCGGAGTCGGTCCCGACGGTCATCTGGCATTCAACGAGCCGGGTTCGTCGCTAACCTCGCGCACCCGCATCAAATCGCTGACCACCGACACGATTATCGCCAATTCGCGTTTCTTTGACAACGATGTGAATAAAGTGCCTAAAACCGCTCTGACAGTGGGAGTTGGCACGGTGATGGACGCCGGGGAAGTCTTGATTCTTGTAAACGGACACAACAAGGCGCGCGCCCTGCAGCAAGCCATCGAAGGCGCTGTAAATCAGATGTGGACGATTACGGCGATTCAAATGCATCCGAAAGCCATCATCGTCTGCGACGAAGCCGCCTGCGCCGAAATTAAAGTCGGAACTTACAGATATTTCAAGGACATCGAGAAGGAAAATATTTTGTAGAGGAAATATTTTTCATCCCGGCAAAAAAGTTGCATTTGTAATTTGAATGTGCTCACTGCAAAGATGAGAATTATTTTTTGGAAAATCAAAAGAAAACATGATTTTTTTATCAAATGTCTCTAAAATTTGCAGCCATAAAACTCAACGCATCTTTACATTCTGAAATAGTTTTCCAGTTCAATTTCTGTTTCGGCGGTTACTTCTTTTTCGTCCCGGATGATATTTCCCTTTTCAAGCAGAATGATACGGCTGCAAATATCCGCAACGTATTGTATGTTATGGCTTGATAATAATATGGTTGCATTATACTCCTGATTGAATTTCTGCAATAAACGCTTCATTTCGATTTGCGACGACGGGTCAAGAAAATTGAACGGCTCGTCCAAAATCAGCAGTTCCGGATGCGTAATCATTGCCCCGATAATACCGATTTTCTGTTTGTTTCCTTTGGAAAATTTTTCGATGTATTTGTTGTTCCCCCAAATTACATCAGCCATAAATTTGGTAAAATCGGCAAGATGATTGTCTATCTTTGCTTTTGAAAGTCCATACAGTCCGCCAATGAAATAAAAATATTCCTCAGGCGTAAGAAAATCTATCAGAAAACGCTCATCAATAAAGGCATTTGTCTGTTTTTTCCACTTTTCGGATTGAGCAATCATTTCATTATTTATCAGCGCTTTCCCCTGTTCTGCCCTCAACAAATCTAAACATAAGCGAAAAAGCGTCGTTTTTCCTGCGCCGTTATTTCCTATTACACCGACCAATTCGCCTTTTTGTATATCCAGATGAGGGATTTTTAAGACTTCAATACCGTCAAAACTTTTTGATAAATCATTTATATTCAACATAATCATTCCATTAACTTTCTCTGAAACATTCCAAACGTTTGTATCTTGTTTTTTCAAATTTCTTGCTGATGTATTTCAACCAAATCTTATGCGTGGCAACAAAAATCAATCCTGTCGCAAACATTACAGTCCAGGTAACAATCTCTCTTAAAAGCCAGTGAATTAATACAACAAGACCTGTTGCCCCCACCAACAGCAAAATGGGAAATAGATAATTTGCCACATTAATGCCTTGAAAATTATAAAAACTCGTTTTCTTTATATCTAATGTTTTATAAGAATAAAGGGAAGTATAGAAAAAACCAAAATATAAAAAACCAATTGCATACAAAAAGGAAGATATTAATTGAAAGAATGAAATCCCTAATAGCATCAAAGGAAACATCAGTAATAGCATAATGAATGAAACGATACACAAAAAGTAATATTTCGTTTCTAATATTTTATTGACAGATAATGGACTTGTTATCAGTCTTTCCATGAAGGAACCGTTCATACTGAAAACAAAAATAGCAAAATAACTACCCACGGCTGCAAGACCGGCAAAAATAAAAAAAATGCCAAAAACAGGATAATCTTTTACCATTGAATAGTTACTCATAAATTGAGGATATATAATAAACAAAAGTACAAATGACATTATTAAAAGTTCCTTCAATCGCTTGTTTCTCAACATTAATTTCAATTCAAACAACAGTAAATTCATAAGGCAATGCAGTTTAGTTCCTCATACAACTCCTCTTTCAGCAGATAATACAACATGACCGTTATTACAGACATCAAAAGAAAAGAGAGAATTATATCAAGAAAGGGATTAAAAATATTGATTATAAATAAAATAACACATAGGAAACCAATACATACCGGATAGATTAAGAGAGCGTAACCCTTTGTCAATGTTTTAACAAATGCTATCAAATAATTATTGAACAGCAGCATAAAAAGCAGGGTAACGGCATGGGCAAAGGTCAAAATTCCACAGAGATGGAGAATGATCCCGTAAAGCAGCCAGCAACCCCATATCCATAACTGCTGCAAATCCGACAGTATCATATACAGAATCAGCGTTTTACGGGATATGGGCAAGCAGAGATACGAAAAAATGCCGGCAGTTGTACTTTTTTTCAAAAAGAAACGCAGAGAAAAATCCAACAGTAACAATACCGGAAAAATAAATCCGGCAATGTTCATAAAGTCTTCTTTCGGAATGGCTGCCAACAACAAACTCACTAACAGCAAAACGGTAAAAGAGAGCATCAAAAAGACCGTCAAGTCCCTTTTATAACCCGATTTTCTCTTTGCGGAGAGAATTTTGTGTCCGTTAATGATTCGTAAATGTTGCCACATTTTTATACTGCAAAGATGAAAAATATTTTTTGAAAATCAAAAGAAATCACAAGTTTTTTGTAATCAACTATGTATAAATGTATTTTTGCTGCCAATATTCAGGCACTGCGGGACACCGGCATAGCCCTTTCTACAACACGCATTTGCACATCTCATATTTATTTCATACTTTTGTCAAAAAATTCCAGAAGTCTTATAATGACTGATATTGAATTGAAAATAAACAGATTACGGGAAGAGTTGGAGCGGCATAATTACG
>JAITMT010000385.1 GCA_031277235.1 Tannerella sp. | reverse complement strand
GGTTTATGACTCGTGGCAAAGCGTTTCGGGCGTGCAGGTGAGCAACGACGGTAAATTTGCCGTTTACAACATTTCGCCACAAGACGGCGATACGGTTTTGATAATCAAGAATATAAAATCTCTGGAAGAGACGAAAATCGAAAGAGGCGTAAATGCCAGGATAACAGAAGATTCCCGATTTGTCGTTTTCAAAATCATGCCTTCGCAAGCCGAGAAAAAAGCGGCAAAAAAGAAGAAAAAGGAAGAGCAGCCGCAGGATTCGGTGGGTTGGGTAAAACTTGGAAGTAGCGATATTTTCAAGCAATCGAAGGTCGCGTCTTTCGGTTTGCCCGAAAAATCCTCGCAATACTTTGTGTATAAGGCGTTAATGCCCGAAGACACGGCAAAATATAAAAAAGACGAAAAGCCCGAATGCCTCGTGATTCACTATTTGGGCACGTATGAATACGATACTCTCTCATTCATAGATGATTACAGACTGAGTAAAAACGGAAATTTTATCGCATACACCACGAAAATTCCCGGAAAAGATACGGTTTCCGTGCCGGGAATTTATCTCTACGAACTGAAAACAAACCGGAAAACCGCCTTGATGGAAAAAAAAGGCGAATACAAACTGCAATCATTTGATGATGAGGCGAATCAATTTGTTTTCTTTGCGACGACCGACACGTCCAAACGCGATCCGAAAGTATATAATCTATACTATACAAAAACGGGAAATCCTAAAAATCTGCTTATTGCCGATACGTTATCGAGCAAAATGCCTGATAATTGGGCGATAAACATATTCAGAGACGCCACGTTCAGCAAAGACGGCAAAAAACTGTATTTCGGTATTTCGCCGATCATCGCGCCCAAAGACACGACCATTGACGAAAGCGAACAGGCAAAACTCGATATTTGGACGTATAGGGATGATTATCTGCAACCTACGCAACTCAAAAATTTGTCGAGAGAGCGCAACCGTTCCTATCTGTGTGTTTTCGATACGGCTGATTGGGAGAATTTTACGCAACTCGGTTCGGAAGATTTGGAAGAAATCGTAACTGCCGACAAGGGGAATGCCGAAAACGCGCTCGGATTTACGACCAAAGGCTATCGCATTGAATCTCAATGGACAGGACGTACAAAAAACGACGTCTATATTATTTCGACAAAAACAGGCGCTAACACGTCGGTAATGAAGGCGTTGGACACCCGTCCAGACATTTCCACAACCGGAAAATACCTGTCGTGGTTTGACCGCGAAACGGCGGAATGGAATATTTATACGGTTGATACAAAAGAAATTACATGTGTAACTTGTGGGTTGGACGTTGATTTTGAGGATAAAAGCGACGAAACACCCGAACAGCCCGGCGCTTTCGGTGCGGCTGGATGGACAAAAAACGACCTGTATTTTTATGTGTATGACGAATACGATATTTGGCAAATTGACCCGACGGGCAAAACACCTCCCGCGCTGATTACCAAAGGCGAAGGCAGAAAAGCGAGTATAACGTTCCGAAACATTCGCCTCGACCGGGAAGTTGATTATGTGGATATTGCAAAACCGCTGTTGTTGTCGGCGTTTGACGATATTACGAAAAAATCGGGCTATTACAGTTTGAATGTTGCCAAAAAACAGTCGCCGCAAAAACTGACTTTGATGGACAGGACTTTCGGAGGGTTGCAAAAAGCGAAAAATGCTGATACTTATGTATATACAAAGTCCAATTTCAGCACTTGTCCCGATTTGTGGGCAACGACCGATTTGTTCAAGAAGGAAACACAACTCAGTCGTATCAATCCGCAAATGAATGATTATCTGTGGGGTACGCCCGAACTGATGACCTGGAAAGGGAAAGACGGCTACGATTTGCAGGGTATTCTTTACAAACCTGAAAATTTTGACCCCAACCAAAAATATCCGTTGCTCATTTACTTTTACGAACGCCATTCCGACGATCTGTACCGGTATTTTCCGCCTGCGCCGAGCCGTTCGACTATCAATATTCCATTTTACGCAAGTCGTGGATATGTGGTCTTTACGCCTGATATTCACTATGTTGATGGTTATCCTGGACGCAGCGCCTACAATTCGGTGATCGCCGGAGTGGAAGCGTTGATTGACAGCGGATTTATTGACAGGGAACACATTGGTATTCAGGGACAAAGTTGGGGCGGCTATCAGGTGGCGTATCTTGTTACGCAGACCGACCTGTTTGCCGCCGCAGGCGCCGGTGCGCCGGTAGCAAACATGACCAGCGCGTATGGCGGAATACGCTGGGAAACAGGACTAAACCGGCAAATGCAATACGAACAGCAGCAAAGTCGCATCGGCAAAACGCTGTGGGAAGGGCTTGATTTATACATCGAAAACTCGCCGCTTTTCTTCGTGGACAGGGTGCATACGCCGCTGTTGATCATGCACA
The DNA here is from genome assembly GCA_031277235.1 of Tannerella sp. Taxonomy (GTDB): domain Bacteria; phylum Bacteroidota; class Bacteroidia; order Bacteroidales; family Tannerellaceae; genus Tannerella. Next base: position 1,132 of record JAITMT010000385.1, on the reverse strand, counting down.
ACGACAATGACGGTGCAGTACCTTGGTATCAGGGAATTGAGTATTTCACGGCGTTGAAACGGCTGGGAAAAGTGGCGTATTTTTTGCAATACAACGGCGAAGGACATAACTTGCTGTATCGCAGGAATATGCGGGATTTAACCGTGCGTTTGCAGCAGTTTTTCGACCATTATTTGAAAGGCGACCCGACGCCCGTGTGGATGGAATCGGGCGTGCCTGCCACGGAAAAAGGGAGGACTTTTGGGTTGGAATATTAGAGTTTAGTGTGTAGAGTGTAGAGTTTAGAATGTGGTTGCAGAGATGGTTTACAAACAAAATTAATTAAAGATATGGAACAGTTTTTTGAATTTTTGAAGGAATTAAAAGAGAACAACAATCGCGAATGGTTCAAGGCGAACAAATCGCGCTACGACGAGTTGGCTAAGAAGTATATTGCTATTGTTCAGCAACTTATAGATAAAATCTCCGTTTTCGACCGGGAAATTGCAGGATTGGAAGCGAAAAATTGTATCTTCCGGATTTACAGGGACATACGTTTTTCCACGGACAAATCGCCCTACAAATCGCATTTGGGCGCTTTTATGGCAGGCAGGGGCGGCAGGGCGAGTGCATACGGCGGGTATTACTTTCATATCGAGCCGGGTAATTCGATTCTCAGCGGCGGATCGTGGTGTCCTACTCCACAGATGGTCAAGCAGTTGCGGAAGGATATTTATGATAATATGGATGATTTTCTGGCGATTATGGAAGACAAAAAATTCAAGAAGTTGTATAACGGACTGGATGGCGAAGTGTTGAAGAAAATGCCCGAAGGTTTTCCAAAGGATCTGCCCGATAAAGTGGCTGATATTCTGAAACATAAGAACTTTTTCGTTTATTGCGACAAACCTGATTCTTTCTTTAAGGCAAGCGACTGGATTGACAAAGCCGTCGAAGATTTCAGGATTTTATACCCGTTCAATCAATTTTTGAACTACACGATTGGCGAGTTTTACGGAAAAGCATGATTTCGACGTTCAACAGGTGGTACCGGTATTTGTTTTGCCGCAAGGGTTACGGCGTTCATTCTCCTTTTGTTTATGATTTGATAACCAATGTGATAGAGGAAAAACGTCCATATTACTGTTACGAT
>JAITMT010000347.1 GCA_031277235.1 Tannerella sp. | reverse complement strand
ACCTAAAACGTTTTCGTAATAGGGCAGGCGCTCGTCAATACTTTTTACGGCAATCCCAATGTGCTCAATGTGAGAGATATTCATAGTACTTGTCCCTTTTAGTTGTTGTTTGTTTTTATGAATTATTAATATTTCGGGCGCAAATATACGAAAAAATTCTTGAATTTGGTTTTTGGAGGGGAAATTTTCAAATCTATTTGTGATTATATTCATTTTTGCCGATGATTTAAGACGGGTGCAATCTGCCCGGGACGGGGAAAATTAAGTGTAAAAATGCGATAAATCGTGTTTTTTTAATCCCTGTCAGAATCTTTTTAGGATTAAACACACGAACATCTTCCTGTCATTTCGAATGCAGCCCAAGAATCAAGTGCTTGCATTCTTTTTTCAATTTGTGGCACGGACAGCAAGTTCACACCGGCAATCTCCCGGTTATCAAGTAGAAAAAACAGTTAAATATCCCTACGGCACGTTCAAATGAATGAATTGTCGCTTTTCTACCCATTTTTATTTCCTGACGGGACATTTTAATTTTCAGCAAAATATGATAAAATCTTCACCCCCTCAAAACCTGTCCGAAAGCGGGTCGTCGTCGAAGGAGCTTTCGCCGAGATTGTCGAGTTCATCGTCGTCGTAATCGTCGTCGCCGTAGAAATCGTCGTCCAAATCCAGGTGCGAATCTTTGATGGAAGCGTCATAATCAACGAATTGAATGGGCGGAGTGCCTTCCGACTTGGTACAGAGCGGCTTATCCATATTTTTGCCGGTGATGATTTCGCGCAATTCGATGAAAAAAACTCTGTCGGACAACTGGTCGAAAACGTACAGTAACTTCTGGCGTTCTTCTTCGAGCAGGTCTTCGAGAACGGTATTCTCCATCGTGTAATTGTCTTCTTCCGAAGATGTATCCATCTCAAACTGAGTGATTTCTATTTCCTTGCTCCAGTCGTCTCCGCAAACGAAAAACGAATACAGTTGTTTTTCATCATAGCCCGTTGCGTCAAGGATAGCTCTATGAAAGTCGTAAAAAGTTGATTCTGAACTGATTTGAATTTCTCTTTTGAAACGATCAACTTCATCTGACAGCAATAAAAATCTATACGTCATATATTTTTTTCTAAAAATTACTATGCAAAGATAATCATAAAATTTTAATCGTCAATGGAACCTTTCACAATTCCGCGTTTGGAAGTCTTTATAAAGTTGAGTATCAGGTCTCTTTCGGGGCTTGGCTCGTATTCGGTTTCGATGGCGTAGATGGCGTCGCTGTTGTTCAGTCCGCGCGTGTAGAGCGTGCGGTAAATGTCCTGAATCAGAAAGATTTGACTCTTTATGAAGCCGCGCCTGTGCAGTCCCACGATGTTGATGCCGCAATAGGCAATCGGCTCGCGACCGATGAGCGTATAGGGTGGAATATCTTTTCCGACTCTCGAACCGCCCTGTATCATCACGTGTTTCGAAATTTTGGTGAACTGGTGAACGAGCGCACCGCCACTGACGATGGCAAAATCGTCAATTTCCACTTCGCCCGCAATTTGCGAAGCATTGCCGATGATAACATGGTCTTTCACGACGCAATCGTGCGCTATGTGCGAGTAAGCCATTACCAAACAGTCATTTCCGACGACGGTTTTCCCTTTGGAGGCAGTGCCCCGGTTGATGGTAACGCATTCGCGGAGGGTGGTGCGGTCGCCGATTTCGGCGGTGGTCTGTTCGCCTGCAAATTTCATGTCCTGCGGAACTCCAGAGATGACGGCGCCCGGAAATATCTTGCAATCAGCGCCTATGCGGGCGCCGTCCAGGATGACGGCATGTGAAAAAATCCGACAGTTGTCGCCGATGACGACGTCTTTTTCGATGACGGCAAACGCGTCAACGGTTACATTTTTGCCAATACTGGCTTCGGGATGAATAACGGCTAAGGGTGAGTGCATAAATTATTTATTCTTAATGATTTGTGCCATAAGTTCCGCCTCGCAAACAATTTTTTCACCGACAAAAATGTATCCTTTCATGGAAGCGATACCTCTGCGAATCGGTGAAACCATTTGTAATCTGAATATTAGCGTGTCGCCGGGTACCACTTTCTGGCGGAATTTCACGCCGTCAATTTTTAGAAAATAAGTGGAATAGCGTTCCGGCTCATAAACCGAGTTAAGTACCAGAATACCACACGTTTGAGCCATCGCTTCAACCAGCAGTACGCCGGGCATAATCGGTTCCTGTGGAAAATGTCCCTGGAAAAACGGCTCGTTTACCGTAACATTCTTGATACCAACAATATAATCCCCTCCGATTTCGATAATCTTGTCCACCAAAAGGAACGGATAGCGATGCGGCAACAGTTCGCGGATGCGGTTTATATCCATCAGCGGCGGCTCGGCGGGATCGTAAACGGGAGCCTGTATTTCGTTGAGTTTGATGTCCTTGCGAATCAGGCGCGCGAGTTGGTTGTTGATTTTGTGTCCGGGGCGGGTCGCGATGATATGTCCCTTTATCGGCTTGCCTATCAGCGCCATATCGCCGATTACGTCAATCAGTTTGTGTCGTGCCGGTTCGTTGGGAAAAACGAGCGGCTTATTATTAATGTACCCGAAATCCTTGACGCTTTTATGGGGCAATCCGATTTCGTCGGCGATTTTGTCCATTTCCTTTTGCTCCATTTTTTTGTCATAGATAACAATCGCATTATCAAGGTCTCCGCCTTTTATCAGGTTGTTTCGGAGCAGCATTTCGATTTCGCGCACGAAAACAAATGTCCGCGATGCGGCAATTTCGCTCGAAAACTGGCTGATGTCCGTCAGCGAAGCATATTGATTGGATAAAACGGGCGACTCGAAGTCTATCAGCACGTTAACGCTGAAATGGTCGTTGGGCAAAATGATGAGCGAAGAGCCGGTTTTTTCGTCCTTTACTTCGATTTTGCGCTTGACAATGTAATAGTCTTTCGGTGCATTTTGTTCCGTAACACCCACTTTTTCAATGTTTTCCGAGAAAATGACGGCGCTTCCGTCGAGAATCGGAATTTCGGGCGCATCAACTTCTATGAGGCAATTGTCTATTCCACGGGCATACAGCGCAGCCAAAGCGTGTTCTATCGTGCTGACTTGCACGCCGTTTTTGGCAAGCACCGTGCCGCGTTGCGTATTGATTACGTTTTCGGCTAACGCTTCGATTTCGGGCTGGTCTTCCAAATCAATGCGCTTGATCTTATATCCGTGATTTTCGGGCGCCGGTTTGAACGTTGCATTGATGCTCAAGCCTGTGTGTAAGCCTTTTCCGTTCAACGAAAACTCCGAACTCAATGTTTTTTGTTTCTCCATAATTTATTGTTGTTTCATTTTCAATTCTTCCACTTCCTTTTGAAGTTTGCCGATGAGTTGATACATTTCCGGCAGTTTTTCAAAAATCACGCTGGAGCGCATAAACCGGGAAACCGATATCGCAGGCGATCCGATGATTTTGGAATTTGCCTCCACATCGCTGATGATGCCTGCCTGCGCGCCTATTTGCGAATGGTCGCCGATGTGGATATGCCCGCCCAGCCCGACCTGTCCGCCCAACATGCAGTTGGCGCCAACTTTCGTGGAGCCTGCGATGCCCGTTTGCGCCGCTATTGCCGTATTGCTGCCGATTTCCACATTGTGCGCTACCTGTATGAGATTGTCCAATTTCACTCCCTTTCTGATTGTGGTTGAGCCGATTACGGCTCTGTCAATAGCGGTGTTCGCACCGATTTCCACATTGTCTTCAATCACGACGTTGCCGATTTGTGCAATCTTTCTGTACTCGCCGTTTTCGGGCGCGAAGCCGAATCCGTCCGACCCGACCACCGCGCCGGAATGAATGATACAGTTGTTTCCGATCACGCAGTTGTCGTAGATGCTTACGTGCGGATAGATTGTTACATCTTCGCCAATTATCACATTATCACCGATATAGGTATGCGGATAGATGGCGCTGTTTTTTCCGATTTGCACGTTTTCGCCGATGAAGGCATAGGCGCCGACGTAGCACAATTCGTTGATTCTGGCTGTTTTAGCGATAACTGCCGTCGAATCCGTTCCCGTTTTTTTCGGTTTCGTTTGTTCGACCATATCGAGCAGAACGGCTAAGGAAGCGTACGCGTTTTTAACGGTAATCAGCGTGGCTTCGACCGGAGAAGCAGGCGTGAAATCTTCATTTACCAGGACGATACTCGCCTTGGTACTGTATATAAAGTGTTCATATTTAGGATTTGCGAGGAACGTAATAGAACCCTGTTTCCCTTCTTCAATTTTTGAAAAACTACCTACTTTTACGTCGGGGTTTCCGTATATTTTTCCTTGCAAAAAATCTGCAATCTGTTGAGCCGTAAACTCCATTATGATATTCTTTTTAAATAATTTGTGCTTCCCTTTTTGGCGGAAAAGCACGCAAAGTTAGTAAAAAAAATGAATATCAAATCAAATTACGCCTTTTTCGCGAAGATATTGTTGCATTTCCCGCTGTACGGACAACGCTTCTTCCCTTGCCCGAACGGCAAAATTCCCGGTATTGTCGGCATATATGATGGCGCGTGAAGAATTGACTATCAGCCCGCAAGACGCATTCATTCCGTACCGGCAAACATCCCGGAGCGAGCCGCCCTGAGCGCCGACGCCGGGTACCAGGAAAAAATGTTCTGGAGCATGTTTTCTGACCTGTTCAAACAGTTCTCCCTGCGTCGCTCCGACGACGTACATCATGTTTTCGTCCGTTCCGCCCCATTGTTGCGACTTTTTGATAACCGTCTCAAACAGAAATCCCTGATTCTCAGCGTTCCGTTCAAATTGAAAGTCCATGGCGCCCTTGTTGGATGTTAAAGCCAACAGAATCACCCATTTACCTTCGTATTTCAGAAAGGGCGTAACGCTGTCTTCCCCCATGTAGGGCGCTACGGTGATGGCGTCGGCGCCCATTTCCTTCAAAAACGCGGCGGCGTACATTTCGGACGTGTTGCCGATGTCGCCGCGTTTGGCGTCGGCGATAATCAGTTGGTCCTTGTAGTTTTGACGGAGATAATCCACTGTTTTATAGAGCGATACCAATCCCTGTACGCCTCTGCTTTCGTAGAAGGCAACGTTGGGTTTGTAGGCAATGCTGTAGTCGGCTGTTGCGTCAATGATTGCCTTGTTGAAGGCAAAAATCGGGTCGTCTTCGCTTTTCAGATGTTCGGGAATCTTTTGGATATCCGTATCCAGACCCACGCAAAGGAATGATTTTTTGCGTTTTATGTTTTCTGTCAGTTCCTGTTTTGTCATAGCAAATTTTCTTTGATGCGTTCGGCATTTTCGGCAATAATCAGATGGTCAATGCAATCCTGAATTTCGCCGTTCATAAATGCCGACAGATTATAAATGGTATAATTGATTCTGTGATCGGTGATTCGCCCCTGTGGATAGTTGTAGGTGCGGATTTTTGCCGAGCGGTCGCCGGTCGAAACCATGGTTTTACGCCGCGAAGCGATGTCGTCAATGTATTTTTGATGTTCCTTATCATAAATAAATGTACGCAAGCGACTTAATGCCCGTTCCCTGTTTTTCGGCTGGTCGCGCGTTTCGGTACTTTCTATCAAAATCTCTTCTGAAACGCCTGTAACGGGATTTTTCCACATGTAACGCAGCCGAACACCCGATTCCACCTTGTTGACGTTCTGCCCGCCCGCGCCGCTCGAACGGAAAGTGTCCCATTTGATTTCGCCCTCGTTGATTTCCACGTCAAATTCGTCGGCTTCGGGAAGCACGGCTACGGTAGCGGCGGAGGTGTGCACGCGCCCCTGCGTTTCGGTTTGCGGAACGCGCTGTACGCGATGAACGCCCGATTCGTATTTCATGACGCCATACACGTTTTCGCCCGTGATGGTGAAAATGATTTCCTTGAAGCCGCCCGACGCGCCTTCGCTGATGCTTGAAATCGCTAAATTCCAGCCTTTTATCTCGCAGTATTTGGAGTACATGCGAAACAGGTCGCCGGCAAAAATGGCGGCTTCGTCGCCACCCGTGCCGCCGCGAATTTCCACGATGGCATTTTTACTGTCTTCGGGGTCGGCGGGTATGAGGAGAAGTTTGATTTCTTCTTCGATTTCGGGCAGTCGCTGCCTGCCGTTTTCCAGTTCTTCGGCGGCTAATTTGCGCATTTCCGTATCCTGCTCGCTGACAAGCATTTCGTTCGCTTCTTCAATATTGGAAAGCGTATTGACATATTCTTTGCGGGCGTTGATCAGACGCTCCAGTTCCTTGTATTCCTTGGTCAGACGCACATAACGCTTCTGGTCGGCAATCACGGACGGGTCGGTGATGAGCGTGGAAACCTCCTCAAATCTGCCGACGATGCCGTCGAGTTTGTTCAAAATGCTGTTATTGTCCGTCATGTTTTAGTAATGAAATTCTCCGTATTCACTTTTGATAATCAGTTCTTTACGGTCGCTTTCTTCCACCCGACCGACAATTTGCGCGTCAATATGAAATGATTTACTGATATTTATCGCTTCGGCAGCGTTTTTTTCGTCCAGATAGATTTCGAGGCGGTGTCCCATGTTGAAAACCCTGTACATTTCCGCCCAATCCGTCCCGCTCTGTTCCTGAATAGTTTTGAAAAGCGGCGGAACGGGAAAGAGATTGTCTTTTATAACTCTCAAATTATCAATAAAATGCAGTATTTTTGTTTGTGCGCCGCCCGAACAGTGTACCATCCCGTGAATGTCCGTGCGCATCGTGTCCATCATTTTTTTCACGACGGGCGCGTAGGTGCGGGTAGAGGAAAGCACGAGTTTGCCCGCATCGAGAGACGTATCTTCCACATTGTCAGTCAGTTTCAGTTTTCCGGAATAAATCAGTTCTTCGGGTACGGCAGGGTCGTAACTTTCGGGATATTTTTCAGCCAGATATTGGGAAAAAACATCGTGCCGGGCGGAAGTCAGTCCGTTGCTGCCCATGCCTCCGTTGTAGGATTTTTCGTAGGTTGCCTGTCCGAAAGACGCCAGTCCGACAATCACGTTGCCCGCTTGAATATTCGCGTTATCAATGACTTCGCTGCGTTTCATACGGCATGTAACGGTGCTGTCCACGATCATGGTGCGCACAAGGTCGCCCACATCAGCCGTTTCGCCGCCTGTGCCGTAAACGCCGATACCCATTTCCCGCAATTCGTGCAGCAATTCTTCGGTTCCGTTGATGACAGCCGAAATCACTTCGCCCGGAATCAACAGTTTATTTCTTCCTATAGTGCTTGAAACCAGTATGTTATCAATTGCTCCCACGCACAGCAGATCGTCAATATTCATGATTAGGGCGTCCTGGGCAATGCCTTTCCACACCGATAAATCGCCGGTTTCGCGCCAGTAAACGTATGCCAGCGATGATTTGGTTCCCGCTCCGTCGGCGTGCATGATGTTGCAATAGTCCGGATCGCCGCCCAGAATATCGGGAATTATTTTGCAGAACGCTTTGGGATAGAGTCCTTTATGAACGTTTTTTATAGCATTGTGAACATCTTCTTTTGAGGCGCTTACGCCCCGCAGATTGTACCGTTGGTCGTTCATTGTTGTTACTTGCTTACTCTCAGCGTATCTCCGGCTTTAGGTATATAGCTGTCATTCAGATTGTTCAACTTGTAAAGCGATTTCAATTTGATGCCGTATATCTGGGAAATGGCATGCAACGACTCGCCGCCTGAAACAACGTGTATTTCACCTTGATAATCAGCATATTTCTTCTTGTTTTGCAGATACACGATATCACCTTCATTCAACCGGAAACCTTTCGGTACTTCGTTGTATTTCAGCAGTGTAGATGTTCTTGCCTGTACGTCGTAGGCAATCATGTCATACGTGTCGTTTTCCTGCGCGACCACATAGTGTACGCCGTTGTTTTCGTAAATCTTTCTTTGCCAGTTCGGAACCGCAGGTTTGCTCCGTTTGGGTTCCGCGATCTTTATTTCATAGATTTCGTCTTCCTCAATAATGGGCGAGGAACGCTCGATATAGTCCACAAAATTGGCTTTGTCGTACTTGTAAAGTTCATACGTTTCAATGAGGCGCACGAGTTTTTCGCCATACTTTTTGTCGGTTGCGTACCCGCATTTCTGCAATCCGTAAGCCCAAGCCTTGTAATCGTACATGTCCAGCTTGAACAGCGAGGTGTAATACTTTCTGGTGGAAAGGAACACGGAGTGGTCCTTATAGGAATCTTCGACGCTGGAATACCGGCGAAAACACTCGTTGGGAGCGTCGTCGGTGTGATAGATTCTTTTTCCATCCCACGTTTCCTTGCATTTGATGCCGAAATGGTTGTTGCCTATTTTGGCCAAATAACTGTCTCCGGCTGCCGATTCGAGCAACCCTTGCGCAAGCGTGATGCTGGCGGGAATTTTGTACTCCTTCTGATGTTGAATAGCCAGCGTTTTGTACTTTCTGATGTACTCTTCAAACGAAGGAACTTTTGCTTTTGCTTCTGTTTTTGGGCGTGTTTCCCCCTGCACGTTCGTCAACCCGGCGAGGAACGCTAAAAAACATACTACTACACGTAAACGATAATTCATATATAATACATTAATAAAAATAAAGTTCATCGAAATTCGGGTGCAAATTTAGTTTATAAAAAATTAAAATCATAATTTTTTCGGAAAAAAAATGTTAAAATTTTTCTAAAAAAGAGTAAATAATTGATAATTAATGTTATTTTGTTTATCTTTGCCTCGATTTTTGTTGCAATAATAAAAATATGGAAAAGCATATATACATATCTATACGGATTCTGAAAACCGCAGAACTGAACTCCGGCGAAGCGGATTTGCGCAATGCCGCCATTGATGCGGCGAGCCGGGCGTATGCGCCTTATTCCGGATTTCAGGTCGGGGCGGCGGTTTTGCTGGAAAACAGGATGATGTTTGAAGGTAACAATCAGGAGAATGTGGCGTATCCGTCGGGGATGTGCGCGGAGCGGGTGGCGTTGTTTGCCGCGGGCGCTTCCTGTCCCGACACGGCAGTCGAGGCGATAGCCATCGCCGCCTTCAAAAACGGTGAAATGCAAGATTCCATTTCGCCGTGCGGCGCGTGCAGGCAGGTGTTGCTCGAAACCGAAAACCGCTATCAAAAACCGGTCAAAATTTACCTTTGCGGAAAAGACGAAACGGTTGTCGTCTCTTCCGCAAAGGATTTATTGCCGCTGAGTTTCGGGCGGATGTGAGGCGGTCTCCGGTATTTCCGAAAGAACACAAATTGCATGAATTTGGATTTGAAAGAAAAATCTGCTATTTTTGTACCGGATTGGTACATAATTAGAACTTAGAATTATGTTGGTAGTCAGTACAAGAGAATTTAGAGATCATCAAAAAAGTTATCTGGATCAATTGGATTCAGGCGTAGAAATCCTTCTTCAAAGGGGAAAAAAGAAAACTCCCATCATGTTGACATTGACCGCCAAAGCTTTTTCCATTGGCAGTGGCAGGTATTAAATACCCTTATTTAAAAATTACTTATGAAGAAAAATACTATATTAATCGTTCTGATATTTACAGGTTATAGCTGTCAAGGTAATTATAACAGTAACAAAGAAACAAAAACCGCAGACAGTTTGATGTTCAAAAACGATACATTTACAGTACAGAGAGATAATAACAAAGAAAAAGTAAATTCAAAAAACGATACGGTTATGGATAGAAATTACGAAAGATTTGATTTTGAAGCAGCTGAAAGATATACGCCGGGTAATCCTGTCGAGATAAAGATTGGGGACACAATCAGAATAATATGTCCTTTTATAGAGGATATAGGAGGTTATGAAGAATACCTTCCTGCATCTGATTTTCATGAAATTGTTAAATTTTTTCATCTTAACGGTAATATTAAAAGTAAAGCAAATTTTTTGGGTAGTGTACGTTTTGGCATCTACGAGGAATACGATGAAAACGGATATTGTATAAAAAAAGTAAATGAAGACGAAAAGTTTGGAAAAATCAAACACGAAGACATAATCCGTTTTCTGGAAAAAGAAGGATGGTTCAACCGTAAAACAGGTGAGAACAGGGTAGCAGACGAAAGTCCGTTAAAAACAGACGGCACTTTCTACCGTGAAATTATGAGGTATATGAGTATCGGTTTTATAAAAGCAAAATATGATGCATCGGGAAAAGAAACGGAGCCTCCAAAATGGATAATTGTCATAGAACCCGGCTTTCGAATGCACGTTACAGAATATACAGTCAATGGAAATACCGGAGAATGGAAGATGCGGAAATATG